>JAFQOJ010000024.1 GCA_017403265.1 Clostridia bacterium | reverse complement strand
GCTAAAAGCATAGGTAGTGCCATTGCTTCAATAGTGTGGAATGCCGCAACACCTAAAGCACAGGCTGAAATAACGGAGCCTACATATGATTCATATAGGTCGGCGCCCATACCTGCAACGTCACCAACATTATCACCAACATTATCGGCAATAACAGCAGGATTACGTGGGTCATCTTCGGGGATACCTGCTTCAACCTTACCTACAAGGTCGGCACCCACGTCGGCAGCCTTTGTAAAGATACCGCCACCAACACGAGCAAATAAAGCCATTGAAGAAGCACCCATACCAAAGGTAAGCATTGCGCTTGTAATGGATTCGGCACTCAATTTAAAAACAAATTTTAAAAGGAAAAACCAAACCGAAATGTCTAAAAGACCAAGACCTACAACCGTAAAGCCCATAACGCTACCTGCTGAAAAGGCAATGCGAAGACCTCTGTTAAGACCTTCACGGCAAGCATTAGCGGTTCTTGCGTTAGCAAGGGTTGCAATTTTCATGCCTATAAAGCCTGAAAGTGCTGAGAAAAAACCACCCGTTATAAACGCAAAGGGAACATAGGGGGTTAAAAGGTTAAATGCCGCCATAACTGCTAAAATTAAAAACATCACAATAAAGAAAATTAAAACAATTTTATACTGGCGTTTTAAATAAGCATTGGCACCTTTTCTAATTGACAAAGATATTTTTTTCATAAGGTCTGTGCCTTCTGAAAACTTTAAAACTTTGCGTGACATTAAAAGCGCAAACAAAAGGGCCAGTATTGAACCTGCAAATGTCAAAGATACAATAATTTTTTCCATAACTACTCCTTCTTTAGCATTGTTTGTGAAAATATGTATATTTGCCTATTAAATAGGGTAACGATTATTATACCACAAAATTTAAAAAATGCAAGAAAAATCTGTTAAAAAATTATCATTTCAACATTTTTAACATTTATTGCGGTTTACAGTTAAGGGATTTTGTGTTATAATATAAAAGTTATAGCGTGTAAATAATATTCTAGGTGGTGAGAGTGATGGATAAGTTTATTTTACATTCAGATTACAAACCAACCGGAGACCAACCTCAAGCGATAGAAAAACTGGCCGAAGGCATCAAAAATGGCTTAAAAGAGCAGGTTTTGCTGGGTGTTACAGGTTCGGGTAAAACCTTTACTATGGCGAATATTATCGAAAAAGTAAACCGTCCAACCCTTGTTCTTGCTCACAACAAAACTCTTGCCGCACAACTTTGTAGTGAGTTCCGCGAATTCTTCCCCGAAAATGCGGTGGAATATTTTGTTTCCTATTACATAAATCGCACCAAAACCCGTGATAAAATGCCGTTTTTAGGAGTTTTTTAACACAACATAACACGCAATAACACTATACAAACCAAATAAATTTGTGACCTAAATTCGTGTAATGAAAAAATGAATAAATTTAAACTGTTGCTCCTAATTCGTTAATTCAAGTTAGGGGCTTTTTTATTTATATAATAGATATGCTGATACTAAAGAAACGACTTTACAGAAGGTTCTATACAAGGATGATAAATTTAGACTTTTGTTCAATAGAGAACCCAAATACTTTGGCCGCAATCTTAATGGCGAATGGGGAGAAGTTAGCGGATATATAGAAATAGATGACGTATTGTCTGAATCCGAAATACTATTTGGTGGACATAGGATTTGGGATGATTACGCATTTTTACAAGCTTTAGAAGAACTTATAGCTGTTGTTGACATAGTTTTATCAGTAGTTCCGCAATTCAATTCAATATCGTCTTGGCTTGATACTCACAAAACATTTGATAATGTTCTGAAGGTTTTTAGTTTCATTTTTGGTACACTTTCAGATGGAATAGTTTCTAGTACAGTAGACGCTTATTCTCCAGAAGAACTCGCTGGCACACCGTTAAGTTGGGCAAATATACTTGTTGCAAATTATATGAACTTGATGGAATTTTTGTCTGAGACAAATTCGACTCCAAATTGTTATCCTCAAATTTTCGATTATTATATTGATAATTTGAATTATGACATAAATATAGAATTTTTAAATGGAGAAACGTGCGAACTTGAAAGAATTCGAGAAGCTTTGGAATTGAGAGAATAAGTAAAACGCTGTTTCACTTTAGTAGTGAAACAGCGTTTTACTATTGTTTTTGTAGTTCAAAGAATTTTGTGTTGTAAACAATAAGGATATTTTTTCTATCGTCCATTACCAAATAAAATTCATCATCTATTTTTGACGAACGAAAAAGCTCATCGTACCACATTTTGAATTTTTTCGAGGAATGATAATTTGTGCCGTCAAAAATATTGAATTTACCATATTTACTGAATTCTAAAGAACAGGGTCTTGTGTTTTTATTCATTGTTTTACCAGGAGGTGATTTTACCTCATCTATTTTATGAACTAATTTATCTTTCTTTATTACAAACTTTTTTTGAACGACAACTAGGTATTTTTTTAACCCGGAAATAAAAACACCTATAAATATGTAAGAAAGTAACAACGAAATGGGTAATACAATCCATATTATTATTTTGTGCTCAAGTTTATCGGTAGTAATTAAATTAGAAATCAACCAAACTGATAATAATAATGTTATGGGTGCAATAATAAACGAATTGCGGGCAACTTTCCAAAATTGTTTTTTGCAGTCTATTATTATGTTTTCTGTAGTAATAATTTCTTTTTCTATAGGCATATCGTTTTTTACTCCTCTACAAGTGTATACCATTCTTCTAGACCGGTTTTATCCCAGCCTTTAGCACCATTTTTGTAGTGAATGGTGACTTTACTTTCTCCAAAAGGCTTTTTGCCGAATTCGGGCGCATCGCCTAAGAAATAGGCGTGTTCAACACAATTAACATTCGGATATTTTTGGTATATAACCCTGACTTAAATTGTCGGGGTTATATATTATTAAATATATTTTAATGATGAGTAGAATGCATTTATTAATCAGGCCACGCTTCGATCATTTTTATGCGCTTTATAATCTCATCTCTCATAGCGGACAATAACACTAAATCCCTCTTTTTTTGTTGCGATTTAGGTGTATACCTACATAAAGTGGCGATAGTGCCGATAGTAATGAGTATTGTGAAAGGAATAAAAAACGCAGGAACAAATCTTTCTTTGGGTATTGTTATCAAAATGTATATCAAGTCAAGTAAAACACCTGAAGATAAAAGAAGATATTGGAAACATAAATTTAATCTGTTGTATACAGAGATGATTTTTACGTATGTTTTATTATCTTTTGAAATGACGCGTCCGTATATTTTATGTAACGGAAAGTAGCGATCGGGTCTTCGATGCGACAAACCGGGCATCATATACGTTCTAAGTTTGATTTTGCCTTTTTTTGAACAATCAAAGATTACTTTGGCATCAAATGGCAGCGATTCTCTAACGGTGCCATATAACTCGCATAATTGTTCTATGGTTTTAGATACACTTTTATTAATTTCGATATATTCTTCGTTAATAACTTTTCTAAATATATTCGATTTCACAGTAATATCTCCTATTAAATGGCACAAAATAGAATGCAGAGGATGGTTTTGTTTATTTGTGTCTTATGTTGTGACATTGTATGTTGGTTTTCCTTTTATGATTTATATAGATATTATTTTAAGGCTCGTAATAATAATCCAGTGTGACTGTATTCACAAGAAGATGATCATAAATATGAACTGGGTCGTCTTTATACATAACAAGATAGTCGTTTAAAAAAGCAATGTTATCATATGCTGCGGTGGCTTCAGTACTTAAATTATAGCAGTTTTCTTTTGAATTGAATATATAGTAGCTGTTTTTGGTTTTTATAACCCCTAAATTGGCAGATACAATTTCTTCATCAAAAGGCAATTTACATTTTAAAATTTTTTCATACTTTTCGCTTTTGGATTGATAAGCTTCGGTTTGGTCAACTGTGTATACGTTTCCTTCGCGGTCGATAAACCAAAAATACGAAGTGTCAAAATTGGTGTTTGACCAGTTGAATATTGTGCCTTGCGTGTCGAAAGTTTTTATTACGTCCTCAAAACCTGTATTTACGTTTGTAAAGGTTTTATTTTCTGAGTTATAGATATAGGTTTTAAAATCTTCGGTAAGAACGGAAAACCTATCAAACTGAAAATGATAATATATATACTGGATTTTTAGGTCCGTTTCGATTTTTCGGTAGCATTTTTTTGTTTCCAGGAAGGTCTTGGATATGTCGTACTCGTACAGTTCACCGCCATTGGTAATAAAAAAGCCTTCTATAGGACTACCGGTGTAATCTTTTATATTGGAGGGGGCTATATCGCACTTCCATTCAAAGGTTTGCTCTTCGGTGTGTGTCATATATTGCGTCTTTTTAATGATAGGTACAGAAGTTGAATCTTCCTTTTGAGAAGATACATTTGATTCTTTACATCCAACACAAACGAACGAAAGCGCGAAAATAAGAATTAATGATATAATCGATTTTTTCATAATGGTACCCCTTTCTTATATCGAACAAATTCAAATATATAGGATCGAATATCTTGATTTTATTATATCATATATACCATAATATTCAAGAGGAAATATAAACGCTTTACAATAGATATAAGTAGATTATGTTTGTTTGAACGCATTTTAATTTTGTGTGTAAAGAAACGGATAAATTTATTAAAGAAGGCAATATACTTGACCTTAGTGATTTTGATGTTAGGGAAGCCTTTGAAAATTTGATGTAAAAATAGGAGAGTGGATGCAAAAAAAGTATCTGCTCTTTTATTTACTTATTGAAATTTATGTGTTATAATGTACTCAAATTACATGAATTTTGTTGTGTAGTTTTATCATATTTTATATGAGTTTATTGTGCTGATTTCATATAAATTTGTGACCAAAATTCGTGTAATGGCATTTTCGAGCAAAAAAAGAGTAAAAATTCAAAGAAAAATTACACGAATTTTGAGTTTGTATCGTGCCTATAATAAGCATAATGAGGAGGTGAGAGCGTGCCGGATAAGTTCATTTTACATTCGAATTATAAGCCAACCGGTGACCAACCGAAAGCAATTGCCGAATTGGTTGAAGGTATTAACCGTGGCGATAGAGAACAGGTACTCTTGGGTGTTACCGGTTCGGGTAAAACCTTTACAATGGCGAATATTATTGAAAAAGTAAACCGTCCAACCCTTGTTCTTGCTCACAACAAAACTCTTGCCGCACAACTTTGTAGTGAGTTCCGCGAATTCTTCCCCGAAAATGCGGTGGAATATTTTGTTTCCTATTACGATTATTATCAGCCTGAAGCGTATATACCCGGAAGTGACACCTATATTGAAAAGGATTCTTCTATAAATGACGAAATAGACAAGCTTCGCCATAGCGCAACCTGTGCTTTATCCGAAAGGCGCGATGTTATAATCGTTGCTTCGGTTTCGTGTATATATTCGCTTGGTAACCCTATTGATTATAGAAATATGGTAATATCCTTACGTCAGGGTATGGTAAAATCGCGTGATGAGTTAATACTAAAATTAGTAGATTTACAGTACGAGCGTAACGATATAAACTTTGTTCGCAATAAGTTCCGTGTTCGCGGTGATACTGTAGAAATTTTTCCTGCTTATTCAATGGAAAATGCGGTAAGAATTGAATTTTTTGGCGATGAAATTGACCGAATATGCGAAATAAACATCGTAACTGGTGAAGTGAAAGCCTTACTTTCTCATATTGCGATTTATCCTGCATCGCATTATATTGTCCCGCAAGACAAGCTTGAAGAAGCTTTGGCGGAGTTAAAGCAAGAGATGGAAGAGCGTGAACGCTTTTTTATTGATAACCAAAAACTTTTAGAGGCTCAGCGCATACGTCAACGTACAGAGTATGATATAGAAATGCTACGAGAAATCGGCACCTGTAAGGGTATAGAAAACTATTCGCGTGTATTATCTCGCCGTCCTAAAGGTAGTACACCGTCTACACTTTTAGACTATTTCCCTGATGATTTTTTGCTTTTTGTCGACGAATCGCACGTTACATTACCGCAGGTTAGGGGTATGTATGGCGGTGACAGAGCCAGAAAAGAAAATCTTGTAGAATACGGTTTCCGTTTGCCTTCGGCTTTTGATAACCGCCCTTTAAATTTTGAGGAATTTTACAGTCACATAAATCAAGCAGTGTTTGTATCGGCAACCCCTGGTGATTTTGAAAAAGAAAAAGCGGCGCAGATTACCGAACAGGTTATCCGTCCTACAGGTCTTTTAGACCCCGAAGTATCTGTGCGCCCATCTGATGGACAAATTGATGATTTGGTAGGCGAAATCAATATTCGTATTGAGCGCAAAGAACGCGTTTTAATAACCACCTTAACCAAAAAAATGGCTGAAGATTTAACCGATTTCTTGTCTGAACTTGATATTAAGGTTAAGTATATGCATTATGATATTGATACCATTGAGCGAATGGAAATTATCCGCGATTTGCGCTTAGGGGAATTTGATGTTTTGGTAGGTATTAACCTTTTGCGCGAAGGGTTGGATATACCTGAAGTATCGCTTGTGGCAATACTTGATGCCGATAAGGAAGGTTTTTTACGCAGTGAAACTTCACTTGTGCAGACTATAGGCCGTGCCGCGCGCAACGCTAATGGTCAGGTTATAATGTATGCCGACAGTGTTACGCGTTCAATGGAAAATGCCATAAGGGAAACCGAGCGCCGACGCGCTATTCAAATGAAATATAACGAGCAAAACGGTATAGTTCCAAAGACAATTACAAAGGGCGTTCACGAAGTGCTTGAAATTGGTACAAAGGTTAAGGATAAAACCGTTTCTAAAATGTCTAAAATTGAGCGCGAAGCCGAAATTAAGCGCTTAACGGCAGAAATGAAAGCGGCGGCAAAGATACTTGAATTTGAGTATGCCGCAACTTTGCGAGATAAAATTAACAAGCTAAGGAAGGGTTAGTAATTGGCTAACGAAAAGATTGTTATAAAAGGTGCTAACGAGCACAATTTAAAAAATATTGATGTAGAAATTCCGCGCGATAAGCTTGTGGTTTTTACAGGTCTATCAGGCAGCGGTAAATCTTCATTAGCATTCGATACCATTTATGCCGAAGGTCAAAGGCGGTATGTTGAATCGCTGTCTTCCTATGCGCGCCAATTTTTAGGGCAAATGGAAAAGCCTAATGTAGAGGTTATTGAAGGTCTTTCGCCCGCAATATCTATCGACCAGAAGACAACATCCAAAAATCCGCGGTCAACGGTAGGTACTGTTACCGAAATTTACGACTATTTGCGTCTTTTATACGCACGTGTGGGTGTACCGCACTGTCCAATTTGCGGTAAGGAAATTTCCCAACAAACTACCGACCAGATTGTAGATGTGGTTATGAAACTGCAGGAAGGCAGTAAAATTCAAATTTTATCGCCCATTGTAAAGGGGAGAAAGGGCGAATATAAAAAAGAGCTTGAAAACATTAAAAAGCAAGGATATGTAAGAGCGCGAATTGACGGCAATATTTTTGATTTGGCTGATGAAATTAAGCTTGAGAAAAACAAAAAGCATTGGATTGAAGTTATAGTAGACCGTCTTGTTATTAAGGCGGATATTGTGTCGCGCCTTACCGATAGTATTGAAACCGCTGTAAACCTTTCGGGCGGTCTTATTGCTGTTGATGTTATAGGCGGGGAAGAGATACAGTTTTCTCAAACCTATGCATGTGATGAGCACGGTATAAGCATACCCGAATTGACACCTACAATGTTCTCATTTAACAGTCCTTTTGGTGCCTGTCCTACCTGTACGGGACTTGGTATGTTTATGAAAGTGAATCCCGAGCTTGTAATTTATGATGAAGAAAAATCCTTGCTTGACGGTGCTATTAAGGCATCGGGTTGGGGTGTAAACACTTGGTTTAATCCTGATGCATCTTCTATTGCCGAAATGTACTACCGTGGTCTTGCGGAATTTTACGAATTTGATATAAACTCACCTTATAAGGATTTACCAAAAGAAGCTAAAAATGCGGTTTTATACGGTACAAACGGTCAGAAAATCAAGCTTATACGCAATACCGATTTTGGTGGCGGCACCTATTATGCCGAGTTTGAAGGTGTTATAAATAACCTTGAACGCCGTTATAAAAACACTACAAGTGATTATGCGCGTAACGAGATTGAAAGCTATATGACCGAGTCGCCCTGTCCCGACTGCTACGGTGACAGACTAAAGCGTGAATATTTGGCGGTGACTGTTGGCGGCAAAAATATTATGGAATTTTGCGATATGTCGGTAAGTGCCGAATTGGATTTTATAAATTCGCTCGAGTTTTCAGCCCGCGACAGTATGATAGCAAAGCCAATTTTAAAGGAAATAAGGGAAAGATTAACCTTTTTGCAAAGTGTGGGACTTGATTACCTTAACCTTTCGCGTTCTTCTGGTACTTTGTCGGGAGGAGAAAGTCAGAGGATACGCTTAGCTACCCAAATAGGCTCTTCGTTAATGGGTGTTTTATATATCCTTGACGAGCCAAGTATCGGTCTTCACCAAAGGGATAATGACCGCCTTATTGCAACCTTAAAAAGATTGCGTGACCTTGGCAATACCGTAATTGTAGTTGAACACGATGAAGATACAATGCGTGCAGCGGATTATGTTTTGGATATTGGTCCGGGTGCGGGTATTCACGGCGGTGAAGTTGTGTTTTCGGGCGAGCTTGAAGATTTAGAAAGCTGTACCGAATCTATTACATCTGATTATCTTTACGGTAGAAAACAAATACCAATTCCAAAAAATCGCCGTAAGGGTAATGGCAATAGCCTTACTGTGAAAGGTGCCGCTGAAAATAACCTTAAGAATATAAATGTTAAAATTCCGCTTGGTACTTTTTCGTGTATTACAGGTGTTTCGGGAAGCGGTAAATCTTCACTTGTAAATGATATTTTGTATAATGTTTTAGCCAATAAGCTAAACAAAGCTAAAACCTTTGCGGGCAAATACAAGTCAATTGATGGTATTGAAAGCTTAGATAAGGTTATAAATATTGACCAAGCACCCATAGGAAGAACACCGCGTTCCAACCCTGCAACCTATACGGGAGTTTTTGGTGATATCCGTGAATTATTTGCCGCAACTAAGGATGCTAAAATGCACGGATACAGTGCAGGTCGTTTTTCTTTTAATGTTAAGGGCGGCCGCTGTGAAGCCTGTCAGGGTGATGGTATTTTAAAGATAGAAATGCACTTTTTACCCGACATTTATGTTCCATGTGAAGTGTGCGAGGGCAAGCGCTATAACCGCGAAACCTTGAGTGTAAAATACAAGGGTAAAAGTATTTACGATGTGCTTGAAATGACGGTAGAGGAGGGTATGTACTTCTTTGAAAGCATACCCAAAATTCACCGTAAGCTAAAAACACTTTATGATGTAGGTCTTGGCTATATTAAAATAGGTCAGCCCGCAACAACCCTTTCGGGCGGTGAAGCTCAGCGCGTAAAGCTTGCGACAGAGCTTTCTAAACGTAGTACGGGTAAGACTATTTATATTCTTGATGAGCCAACTACGGGACTGCATACTGCTGATGTTCACAAGCTTATTGATGTGCTTCAAAGGTTTGTTGATGCAGGCAATACAGTGCTTGTGATAGAGCATAATCTTGATGTTATTAAGACTGCTGACTATATTGTTGATTTAGGCCCCGAAGGTGGAGATAAAGGCGGTACTGTTGTGTGCACAGGCACACCTGAAAAGGTTGCAGAGTGTGAAAAATCATATACAGGGCAGTTTCTCAAAAAAGTATTAAAATAAAGCACAAACCCCGTGGAATCCACGGGGTTTGTGCTTTACAGGTTAATTTTTCTTTTTGTTAGTAAGTGAAAATGCCATAAATCCGCTCGCCGCACCGAGTATTATAGCCGCAACAAAAATCCATATAACTAAAATACTTTTTTGCTTATTCTCGGGTTTTGTATCGGCTTGAGAGTTATTCTCGGTTTGTGACGGGGTGGGGGTTATCTCGCTCGAAGTGAAATCTTCGTTTGAAACTATTTCTTTACTTGTAGCGGTTTCTTTACTTGAAACGGGATTGCTACTAGAAATCTGACTTACAGGCTTTTTAGAAGTAGTTTCTTTTTTTGAGGTAGTGGTTTTTTCGGGCTTATATGTCCACGGTACAGTGGTTAAGCCGTAGTTATCTTTTCCAATATCTATTTTTTTATGGTCTTCTTTTGTGCCCTTATAAATCACCTTTACAATTTTGCCACAGTCTTGAAAAGCACTTTTACCGATTATTTTTAGGCTTTTCGGCAGGGTGAGCTTTTTTAGTGAGATGCATTCTGCAAAAGCGCGATTGCCAATTTCGGTAACTGTTTTAGGCACAACTATTTCTTTAATTGCTCGGCAACCGCTAAAGGCACCGCCTTCTATTGTTTTTACTCCTTTTGGGATTGTTATTTCACTTATCAAGCGGCAGTTTGCATAGGCGCCATTTCCAATTTTTTTCACGCTTTTTGGTATATTTGTTTCTTTAAGCTCGCCACAGTCACGAAAAGCGGAGGCTCCAATTTCAGTAATGCCGTTATACAATTTTACTTTTTCTAAGCTTACACAATTCCAAAAAGTAGCAGCATTTAACCTTGTAAGATTTTTTGAAAGCTTTATGTTTTTAAGTTTTGTGCACTCCCAAAAAGCTTCTGCCCCTAAGTAGATAACACTATCAGGCATATTTAATTTTTTGAGCTTTTGACTATAACAAAAACTACCGTTAGCGATAGTTAAGGTTCCGTCTTTTACAGTGTATTCGCCATTTAGCTGATTCATATCGTCTGAATCAACAAGATGCTTGTCTACATAAAGTACATAGTTGTCCCAATTACTTTGAGTGTCGTAATATTCGGTGGCGTGTAGAATAGAGTTACCTACTTCTTTTACGCTGTCGGGAATGTTGATTTTCTTAAGCGAAGTACAGGCATAAAAGGCTTCATCCCCAATTTTTTCAAGACCTTCGGGAAGCTTTATACCAGTAAAACAGCTGCACTGTTGGAATGCGCTATCACGGATGCTTTTAACGGTTTTCGGAAGAGTTATATTTCCGCTTATACCGCCGCTTGCAGTAAGAACTTCGGTTTTGTTTTTGTTATATAATATTGCATCTTTAGCGGATAAATACTTGTTATCCTTTGAAACTGATATGTTTTCAAGTTGGGCGCAGTTAGTAAATAAAAGCTTACCTACATTTTTTACGCTTTTTGGGATTGTAAGGTCGGTAAGGTCGGTGCAGCTATAAAAGGCTTTATCAGCAATAGTAAGAGTACCTTCTTTAATTTTATATTCACCTGAAAGACTGCTTTTGGCAGCAAGTAAATGATTGCCAATATATAAAACACCCTTTTTCCAGTTGGATTTATCGTTGTAATATCCTGTTCCTTTAAAAGCATCTGTTCCTATGCTTTCCAAGCTATCAGGCAGGGTGATATCTGTAAGCTCATCACAGTTTTCAAAAGAACAAAGAGCTATTTTTTTAACGCCTTCGGGGATTACAATTGATGTGATTCCGCGATTTATATCAGGCTCGGCATCAATGGCCGTTACGGGATAACCGTCAATTTTTTTAGGAATTTTCACCTCACCGGTTAAATGAATTTGGTAAATACACGCTTCTCCGTTTGTAACAGAATATTCGTAATATTTTGAAACACCTTCTTTGGCGCTTACGCTTAATAAATTTGCTGAAAATATGCAAAGTAAAAGAACGGTTGCTAAAAAAACAGATATTGATTTTTTCATAATAACACCTCATTTCAGCGTTTCTTAAATTTTGTTAATATTAAGAAGGTAGCTCCGCCCGACAAAACTAAAACGCCAAAGGCGGTAATAACTATCCAAAGCTTGTTTTTGTTCTCTTTCTTGTTTTTCATTGTTTCTTCTCCTGTTGTGGCGGTTTGAGATTCGTTGGCGGTTTCTTCATTTGAAACTAATTTTTCACTTGAAATTGTTTCCTCTTTCGAAACGCTTTCTTCACTCGAAGTGATTTTGCTTTTTTTAGAAGAATTATTTTCTTTTTTAGGTTTTTCTTGTTTCGAAGCGGTTTCTTTTTTTGAGGATGCGGGCTTTTCGGGGGATTTAATAGCATAAATCCATTTCATCGATTCTAGTTTTTCATTATCACCAAAAATTTCAATCTTTTCTCTATCTGCCTTAGAGCCGTTGTAGTTTATTTCGGTAAGTGAATCACAATTTTTAAAAACTTGTTGTCTAATTGTTTTTATACTTTTGGGTAAGGTGAATTTTTTTAAATTCTCACAAAGCGAAAACGCGCCTTTACCTATGTAAGTTACGCCTTCGGGAACTACAATTTCTTCAACACCTATATTATCAAAGGCTTTGTCGCCAATACTTTTAAGATTTTTAGGTAAAGTTATGCTTGTAATCTTTTTGCAAAAAAAGAATGCGTTCTTTTCAATTTTTTCAAGGCTTTGGGGTAAAGTTACGCTTTCGAGTGAGTCGCAATATTGAAATGTGCTGGAGTTAATTTTGGTTAAGCCTTCAGGAAGGGTTATGCTTTTAAGCTTACTGCATTCTAGAAATGCATTTCTTTCCATATTTTTGAGTGTGCTTGGTATATCTACACTTTGAATGGAACTCCAACTAAATGCACCTATGCCAATTTCGGTAACTCCTTCGGGGATGGTTATTCGCTCTAATTTATGGCATTCAAAAAAGGTTAAATAGGGAATAGAAGTAATATTTTTTGAAAAAGTAACCGTTTTAAGTGAGTCACATCTATGGAAAAGACAAATATCAATATATGTAACACTATCAGGTATAGTGATGCTTTCAAGCTTGTTGCATTGAGAAAATGCATATCTTCCAATTTGTTTAATAGTGCTTGGAATGACAAAGTTTTCTATAAGTTCACATCCGTAAAAAGCTTCATCTCCTATAACAGTAACAGGTAGGCCTTCAATTTCTTGGGGGACTTCTACTGTGCCCGTTGCTGATGTGTCACAGTCTGTTATAGTAACTTCACCGTTTTCGATCACATAACTTAAAACACCAAGAGTTTTAATATTTTCATCGGTTTCGGCAGTTACCGATATAATAGGTAATACCAAAATTAAACAAAAAATGATTGATAAAACTTTTTTCATAAAAAACACCTCTTATTGTTTACTAAAACGGTTATATTTTCCGCTTTCATAACAATAATGCATTTAAGCCGTATTTTATTGCAAAAAATAAAATTTTTTTAAAAAATAAAAAAATGGCACACTTCAAAAGTGTGCCATAAACTGAAGTTTTACTATTAGTTAGAAATATAATACTTTACAAGCGACTGTAAGAGTGTATCGCGGTCGATTTTACGAATAAGGTTTCGGGCATTATTATGTGTGGTAATATATGTCGGGTCTTCGGACAGTATATAACCTACAAGCTGATTTATTGGATTGTAGCCCTTTTCCTTTAAAGCATCATAAACGCTTACTAAAATCATACGAATTTGTTGCTCGGTTTGGTCACCTACCGAAAAGGTCATAGTCTTATCATTCATAAATAACACCTCTTTTAAACTATTATATGTTTATATTATAACAAATCTTTCAAAAATTCAAGCATTATTTTCTAAGCTCGGCACCTACGGCTTCAAGCTTCTTGATAATCTTACCGCTTATTTCTTCAATTTCCTTATCAGTAAGGGTACTATCAGCAGAGCGGAGATATACACTAAATGCAACACTCTTTTTACCTTCGGGGATTTGCGCACCCTCATAAATATCAAATAATTCGATTTTCTCAAGCAGTCTACCTGCACCCGAAGAAATTGCTCTTTCAAGTGTTCCTACAGGGATTTCTTTGTCAACTAAAACTGCAAAGTCACGCTCAACAGCAGGGAACTTGGGTAACGGCTTGTAAACAGTTTTACGCTTTTCAATAGCGAGAAGTACATCAAGCTTGATTTCTGCTACGAAAACGGGGCAGTCAATACCGTAGCTTTCGGCAACGGCAGGGTGTACTTGACCGAAAACAGCACATGCCTTATTATTGGCTTTTACAAGAGCTTGTCTACCTGGGTGGAGATATGGCTCGGCGCTTCTTTCATACTGTGTATGACCGCCTAAGGTATTGCAGATAGCTTCAATAATGCCCTTTAAGGTGAAGAAATCTTCATTATCACCATAAATACCAATTGACATTGTGGGTATTTCAAGCGGTTGTTCAGTAAGGGGGAGAGCCTTTGGAATAAAGCGTTTACTAATTTCAAAGAATCTACCGCTTTCAATCTTTTTGTTTATATTTGTTGCAAGTACAGTAAGTAAGCTTGTTGTAAGCTGAGTACGCATTGTGGAGTACTCGTCACCCAACGGATTGATAATTTTAATTTGATTTCTTCTCTCGTCATTTTCATCTAGTAAAAGTGTATCAATAGCCTTGCTTGCAATAAACGAGTAGGTTGCAATTTCATAAGCGCCTGCGCCTAGCATTAATGCCTTTATTTTATCGGTCTTAACTCTTTCAGGTAGCTTAGTACCGCGAACAACGGCACCCTTCATTTTTGTACCAACAATATGGTCGCAACCGTAAATTCGCATAACCTCTTCGGCTAAATCGGCTCTGCCTTCAATATCATCACGAATAGAAGGTACCTTTGTTGTAAGCATATTGCCGTCAATAGTGGTGGGTAACTGTAAAAGATTTAATATTTCAACAATTTTTTCCTTAGGTATTTCTACACCTAAAAGCTCAATAATACTGTCGGTAGTAACATTTAATATTCTTTCTTCAGGTAAACCGTTGTTGCGGTCAATTGCACCATCTATGATGTCGCCTGCATCGAGGTCGGAAATTAATTGTAAAGCACGCTCCATAGCGTATTCTACATTGACAATATCAACACCTTTTTCAAAGCGTCCGCTTGATTCGGTACGGATACCTAATGTACGTCCTGTATGGCGAACATTATCACGGCGGAATTTAGCTGATTCTAAGAATAAATCGGTGGTGTCGCTTTCAATTTCGCTTTCCTTACCGCCCATAATACCTGCAAGGCAAGATGGCTTTTGACCGTCTGCAATAACAAGCATATCTGTATTAAGATTATAATCCTTGCCATCTAAGGTGGTGATGGTTTCGCCTTCTTTAGCAGTTCTTACTATAATTTTTTTATCGCTTAAATCGTTATAGTTGAAAGCATGCATAGGTTGACCCGTTTCAAGCATAACGAAGTTGGTAATATCAACGATGTTATTGATGGGGCGCATACCCGAAGCCATAATAGCTTTTTGCATCCAAACAGGACTTTCCTTGATTCTAAGGTTTTTAACAACACGACCAATATAGCGTGGGCAGAGGTCAAAGTTTTCAACCTCTATATCAATATATTCTTTAATATTGCCGCCAACAGTCTTGTATTCGGGAACGGGAGCCTTAAACTTCGTGCCTAAAACTACACCAATTTCCTTTGCAACACCTAAAAAGCAGTTGCAATCGGGACGGTTTGCGGTAATCTTAAAGTCGATAATATAGTCGTTAAGGCCTAATACATCGCGCATATCTGTACCGATAACTTCCGATTCCTTGAGTATTAAAATACCGTTTACGCTGGCACCTTCATAATCACTTTCGGTAAGGCAGAGTTCTTCACCCGAGCAAAGCATACCGTTAGATTCTACACCGCGAAGCTTACCCTTTACAATGTGCATACCGTTAGGTAAATAACTGTCGTCCAAAGCGGCAGGAACTAAATCACCTTCGCTAATGTTTTGCGCACCGGTAACAATTTGAACAAGCTCATCCTTGCCAATGTTCATTTGGCAAATTTGTAAATGGTCGCTGTTTTCGTGGGGAGCGATTTTTTCAATACGGGCAACAACAACATTTTGTAGGTTTTCGCCCTCTTTTTCAATGCTTTCAACCTCGAAGCCCGCCATAACCATTTTATCGCAAAGCTCTTCAACAGGAACATTTATATCTACATAGTATTTTAAAGTGTTAAGTGAAATTTTCATCTATTTAAACCTCCTAAAACTGCTCTAAGAAGCGTTTATCGTTTTCGAATAAAAGACGAATATCGCTTATTTTGTAGCGTGTGGTGGTTAAGCGGTCAAGACCAATACCGAACGCAAAGCCTGAATATTCTTCAGGGTCGATACCGCAACTACGAAGTACGTTAGGATGCACCATACCTGCGCCTAATATTTCAATCCAACCGCTACCTTTACATACGCGGCAGCCTTTACCGCCACATTCAGAACAGGTAACGTCAACCTCAACTGAAGGCTCTGTAAACGGGAAGAAGGAGGGACGGAATTTTACGGCAGTATCCTTGCCGTAAATTTCGTGTGCGAATTCTTCCAAAACACCCTTAAGGTCACACATGGTAATGCCCTTGTCAACAACAAGACCTTCAATTTGATGGAAAACAGGGGAGTGGGTTGCGTCAACCTCGTCAGCACGGAAAACACGGCCCGGGCAGATAACGCGAATAGGTGGCTTGCGGTTTTCCATAGTTCTGATTTGTGCAGCAGAGGTTTGGGTTCTAAGTAATAAATTTTCGGCTAAATAGAAGGTGTCCTGCATATCGCGTGCAGGGTGGTCTTGCGGTACGTTTAAGCACTCAAAGTTATAGTGGTCGGTTTCAACCTCAGGACCGTCTACAACATCAAAGCCCATAGATGTGAAAATATCAATCATATCGTCTAAAACGGTATTTAACGGATGTAATTTACCTTTGTTTATTTCCTTTGCAGGTAGGGTAATATCAATAGTTTCATCCTTAAGCTTTTGCTCTAAAGCGGCTTTTTTCATAAGCTCGGTCTTTTCGGCAATAAGTGTTTCAAGCTCGGCTTTAGCTTGGTTTACAAGCTGTCCCATAATGGGGCGTTCTTCAGGGGATAAACCGCCCATCTGCTTAAGTATAGCAGTAAGCTCACCCTTTTTACCTAAGTATTTTACACGCAAGGCTTCAATTTCCGTGCCATTTTGTGCGTTTTCAAGCTCAGTTATTGCTTGAGTTTTAATTGCTTCGAGCTGTGTTTTCATAAAAAACCTCCAAAAAATAAAATAAACTCCGTCCCAATAAAACAGGACGAAGCATAAAAATCTCCGCGGTACCACCCGTATTTTTGCAAAAGCAAACACTCTTGTAACCGATAACGGAGTTTTCCGTCAGTGCCTACTACAGTTTTCAGCACTGCTGCTCGGAAGGGAACTTCAGATAAAACCAAAACACTTATGCCCGTTTTCAGCCAAGGCGGACACTCTCTGAAAGGAGGTAGAACCCTACTTTCCTTCGTCAATGCATTTACAAGCAATATAATAACATCTTTTTTTGTGTTTTGCAAGCATTTTTTCTTTTAATTTGGGTAAAAATGTGGTACAATATAGAAAATTAAAGTAAAAAGGGATAAAAATGTTAGAAAAATTAGAAAGAGAAAGCTATAATTCAGCTTTAGAAATCATAAAAATTGCAAAGCTTACTAAGGGCGCTATTTTGGTTGTAGGTTGTTCTACCAGTGAAGTTTTGGGCGAAAAAATAGGCACCGCATCTTCACCTGATGCTGCAAAAGCAGTATTTTCGGGTATATATAAAGCGGCGAAGGAATATGGTGTTTTTATAGCGGCACAATGTTGTGAGCATTTAAACCGCGCTATTATTATTGAAAAAAGTGCCGTACCGACTTTGGATATTGTAAATGTTGTGCCAAAGTCTAAAGCGGGCGGCTCGTTTGCAACTGCTGCCTTTGCCGCTTTTGAAAATCCTGTAGCAGTTGAAGAGATTAAGGCTGACGCGGGAATTGATATAGGCTTTACTATGATTGGCATGCATATAAAAAAGGTTGCGGTTCCTGTAAGACTCCGTAATAACAAAATCGGTAGCGCTACTGTTTTAGCTGCACGAAGCCGTCCTAAGTATATAGGCGGTGAAAGAGCTTTTTATGACCAAAATCTTGCTTGACATAAAATACATTATAAAATATAATTTTAATAAGGTAAGGTGATTATTTATGAAATATGAAGTATTAAAACTTTTATCAAAAAACGCAAAATATACCGCAGAGGATATTGCTGTAATGCTTGGCATAGCACAAAGCGAAGTAGAGCAGTATATAGAAGAGCTTGAAAAAGAAAATATTATCCGTGGATATAAAGCAGTTGTAGACTGGGAAAAGATTGACGGTACCTATGTTTCGGCTATTGTTGAGCTTAATGTAGTTCCCAAAGCGGGCTTAGGCTTTGAAGAGGTTGCCGAAAAGGTTATGAGCTACCGTGAGGTTGAGGCGGTTTATTTAATGTCGGGCGACTATGACCTTAACCTTATCGTAAAGGGCAAAACCTTAAAGGATATCGCGTGGTTTGTTGCTAAAGAGCTTGCTACTATTGATTCTGTAACTTCTACCGCAACCCATTTTGTAATGCGCCGCTATAAAGAGATGGATGTTGAACTGGTTTCAGGCGATGAAGACGATAGGGGGCAATTCTTCCTATGATAGATTACGGCAAGGTATTAAATAAAACCGTAACCGATATTAAACCATCGGGTATACGTAAGTTTTTTGATGTTGCCGCTACTATGAAGGATGTAATTTCTTTGGGTGTTGGTGAACCTGATTTTCAAACCCCTTGGGTAATAAGAAAAGCAGGTATTGAATCATTACAACGCGGAAAAACAAAGTATACTTCTAATTGGGGCTTAGTTGAACTAAGAGAAGAGATTTCTAATTATCTAAATCGTAAGTTCAATATTAATTATGACCCAAAGGACGAAATTTTAGTAACGGTAGGCGGAAGTGAAGCTATAGATTTAGCTTTGCGCGCTTTAATTGGTGTTGGGGATGAGGTTATTATTCCACAACCAAGTTATGTTTGTTATGAGCCTATAACCGCTATTACAGGCGGAGTTCCGGTAATAATTAATACTAAGGCAGAAAACGATTTTAAGCTTACGGCAGAAGAATTAAAATCTGCCATTACCGATAAAACTAAGGCAGTTATTTTGCCATATCCCTCTAACCCTACAGGCGCCATAATGGAGGAGCATGACCTTGTAACTATAGCAAAGGTTTTAAAAGATACAAATATTATGGTGATTTCGGACGAAATATATGCCGAGCTTACTTTTTCGGGTAAATCGCATATTTCACCCGCTTCAATCCCAGGAATGTGGGAACGCACAATCACTGTAAACGGCTTCTCTAAGGCATTTTCTATGACGGGCTGGCGCTTAGGCTATGCTTGCGGACCAAAGCCTGTTATGGATGAAATTGTTAAAATACACCAATATGCGATAATGTCTTCACCTACAACAAGTCAGTACGCGGCTATTGAGGCGCTAAAAAACTGTGACGAGGATGTACAGTATATGCTAAAGCAGTACGATATGCGTAGGCGTATGATAGTTTCAGGCTTTAATAAGATTGGACTTACCTGCCGCGAGCCTAAGGGTGCGTTTTATGCCTTTCCGTCAATTAAATCCACAGGAATGAGCAGTGACGAATTTTGCGAAAAGCTATTGCACTCAAAAAAAGTTGCTGTTGTTCCCGGTACTGCATTTGGCGAGAGTGGAGAAGGCTTTGTTCGCGCATCTTATTGCTATTCGGTAGAGCATATAAAAGAAGCGCTTAGCAGAATTGAAGAGTTTTTAAAGGAAATATAACAATTTAACGGGCGGTAAAAACCGTCCGTTAAAACTTTTCTCCAAATTTTCTAAAATTTTTGTTGACAAAACAAATTATTATGGTATAATGGTTTTTGTTCTATGGTGGATGTAGCTTAGTTGGTTAAAGCGCCAGTTTGTGGCACTGGAGACCGTGGGTTCGAGTCCCATCTTCCACCCCACATTTTACGGTACGCTAAGGCGTACCGTAAAATCTAATAAAACTTAATATTGGGGTGTCGTCAAGTGGTAAGACACAGCACTTTGACTGCTGCATTCGTAGGTTCGAATCCTGCCACCCCAGCCAATTTAAAAGAGCCGACCAAATAGTCGGCTCTTTTAAATTGATTTAGTAAAAAAGGATTCGAACCTGAGAAGGTCTGAAGCGTTAAAAAACAGTCCGGTGGACTGTTTTTAGGGAAGAGCGTGCAGTCGGGTACCGAATGCGTAGCATTGGGTCGACAAACGGAACAGTATGCGAAGCAGACGGCGAATCCTGCCACCCCAGCCAAGAAAAAAGCAAGTCATAAGACTTGCTTTTTTCAATGAAATTCGCCTTAAGGCGAGTTAAATAGCTTCGCTGTGAAATACACTGTCGAGTATGAAATATTTGCTTCGCAAATGTTAAGAGGCGAATTTTATTTCACTTGATGCGTAAGCAACAAATTTCACAATTTACGGAGTAAATTATTTCACCGTGAGCGTAATCGAAACGATTTCATTATTCGTGTGTTTTATTTTTATGTTTCATCGCAAACAACCATATTGCACCGATTACGGTAATAACGGTAGCAACATAGAATATGTAATAACCAAATCCCCAGTTGTAGCTTTCACTTGGGATTTCGCCGCGGTGGTAAAAATCAAAGCCTAAAAATGCAAAAACAAAAAACGAAAGAATTGTAAAAATAATTGTGGGTGTTGCTTTTCTAAATAGGGCAGATATAAGTCCGATTAGCGCAAAAATGCCTATGGCACCAACTATTCCTACATATATAACACCTTCGTTGCCGGCAAAAAGGCGGCTTGTCATAGTGCTGTAAACCTGTGCATAGTCAACCATAGAGCGATTAACAACATCTTTTGCTTTTAGGTCTATATCTTCATATATTACATACTCTGGGTTTTTGTTTATCTCTGCTTTAAAATCCTCAGTAGCGGTAGAAAAAGGCAAAAATAAAGTAATTATCATTAAAAGAGAGCCAAATACCGCTAAAATAAATGGGATAAGTTGATTTTTTTCTATCGGCTTTAATTTCATTTTTCAACACTCCAAGTTATTACTGTTATTATAGTAACATATTGAAAAAATAATTGCAACATATTGATTTTTGAAACCTGGTTGTATATAATTTAAATGATAGGAAGTGTTCTTATGGAAGAAAAAAGAAAATTAAAATCTTCGGCTTTAATAAAGCGTTTTTTACCTTATTATAAAAAATATTGGAAAACCTTGTGCTTGGATTTGTTTTGTGCGTCTTTAACTACTGTTTGTGAGATTGTTTTACCTCTTATAATGCGTGAAATCACCAACACTGCCCAGAGCAATTTAGCCGCTTTGACAATAAGCTTTGTGTTAAGAGTTGGCTTACTTTATTTTGTTTTGCGTATTATTGATTCTGCCGCGTATTACTATATGGCTTATACAGGTCACGTAATGGGTACAAAAATTGAAACTGATATGCGGCGGGACGCTTATGCGCATTTGCAGGAGCTTTCTAATACATACTTTAACAACACAAAAGTAGGTCAAATTATGGGCCGAATTACTAACGACCTTTTTGATGTTACTGAATTTTCACACCACTGTCCCGAAGAATTTTTAATTGCGGGGCTTAAGGGGATTGTTTCGTTCATAATTTTAATGAGTATAAATGTGCCGCTTACAGTAATAATTTTTCTTATTATTCCTATAATGTTTGTGGTTTGCAGAAAACTCAATAAAAGAATGCGCTCAACCTTCCGCAAACAACGGCAGTTAATAGGTGAACTGAATGCCAGAATAGAAGATTCGCTTTTAGGACAAAAGGTTGTAAAAGCCTTTGCCAACGAAGAAGTGGAAAAAGCAAAGTTTGAAGTAGACAATAAAAATTATTTTTCCATAAAAAAGCTTTCATACAAGTATATGGGCGCATTTTCAACCACAACCCGTATGTTTGACGGTATTATGTACAGTGCGGTTGTAATTGCGGGTACCATATTTTTAATAAAGGGAAGTATAACAATAGGCGACTTAATTGCTTATTTGCTTTATGTTACTACATTTATTGCCACAGTTCGCCGTATTATCGAATTTTCAGAGCAGTTTCAGCGCGGTATGACTGGTATAGAGCGCTTTGTGGAAATAATTGACGCTGATATTGAAATTTTTGATGAGCCCGATGCTACCGATATCGCTAATCCTAAGGGTGATATTGAATTTAAAAATGTTTCGTTTGAGTATCCCGATGACCATAACCATGTATTTAAGGACTTAAACTTCTCTATTAAGGAAGGCGAAAAGGTAGCATTTGTAGGTCCTTCGGGCGGTGGTAAAACTACACTTTGTAATTTGATTCCCCGTTTTTATGATGTTACAGACGGTGAAATCTTCTTAGACGGAAAAAATGTTAAAGCGTATACCTTAAAAAGCCTTAGAAAAAGTATAGGTATGGTGCAACAGGATGTATATTTATTCTCGGGCACAGTGTACGAAAATATTGCCTACGGACGTCAGGGGGCTAGTCGTGAAGAAGTTATTGAAGCGGCTAAAAAAGCGGGCGCACACGAGTTTGTAACCGCCTTAAAAGACGGTTACGATACCTATGTAGGTGAGCGCGGTGTAAAGCTTTCGGGCGGTCAAAAGCAAAGAATAAGTATTGCACGCGTTTTCCTTAAAAATCCACCTATAATTATTCTTGACGAAGCAACAAGCGCGCTTGATAATGAAAGCGAGTTTGAGGTTGCAAAGTCACTCAATAAGCTGTCTATTGGCAGAACTACTATTACTATAGCGCATAGGCTTTCTACCATTAGAAATGCCGATAGAATTATGGTGCTTACCGAAGACGGTATTGTAGAGCAGGGAAGCCATGCAGAACTGTTAAAGCTTAACGGAATTTACGCTAAATTTAACCAAATGGCAAGCGAGCTTGAATAATTCGTAATGCGTAATTCTGAATTATTTTTTGCAAAATCCAAATAGACACATTGTAGGGTGTGGGCTTGCTCACACCGTTAAAATATTAATTCATAATTATTTATGAGCGTTTTGTGAAAGGTGGTTAAATATGCTTGGAATGTGGCTTATATTCATTCTTATGATTTGGTTTGTTCGTTTTTTTGCCGCTTATGATAGCCGCTATATGAATGAAAAATATTATTATATAAATAACTCAATACTACGAGTACTTTTAATTGACAAATCTAATTATTTTGAAAAAACTGACCGCCGAAAAAAAGATATAAACAAGATTTCCATTGTAGGAATAGTTCTTTATATTTATGCTGCAATTTCAGCACTATTAGCAGTTTTAAGTTATATCTTTGTTCCCAAAAGAAAAGTCGAAACCTGGATTATTGAAACAGAAAACAGCAGTATCAGCCTAGACACTTTAAATGAATGTTCTGCGGCGTGTTTTTTGTTCTTGTTTTTTGCACTTTTATTCTTTTGCATTGGAATTCGCGTTTTTCAATATGCAAAAATATGCAACGGCAAATTTGCAAAAATTTTGTTTTATACTTTTTCGGTTGCAATATGTATAATTTCAGCATTAGTTTTTGTTACGATAATTATAGAAGGTAGATATTAAAAAATATATTGACAAACTATAAAAATGTGATATAATATCAAAGCAAACTGAATATTTCCTTATCAAGAGTGGTGGAGGGACACGGCCCGTTGAAGCCCGGCAACCTGTTTTTCAAGGTGCTAAATCCGTCGGTTTAACCGGAAGATGAGGTTTTAATTAAACTTTAAACCGCTCTTTCGAGAGCGGTTTTATTTGTCAGGCGTGACGGGTTCGACTCTCGTCAGCCTAAGGAATAAAAAGAAAGGAATTTTAAAGATGGAAAACTATTTATTTACTTCCGAATCGGTTACAGAAGGTCATCCCGACAAGGTGTGCGACAATATTTCTGATGCCGTATTAGATGCAATTTTAGCACAGGACAAAAATGCCCGTGTTGCTTGTGAAACCTTTTGTACAACAGGTGTTGTAACCGTAATGGGTGAAATTACTACAACTGCGAAAATTGATATTCCCGCAATTGTTCGTAAGACTGTTTGCGATATAGGTTATAACTGCGCAAAAGCAGGCTTCGACGGTAACACCTGCGCTGTTATGACTTCGCTTGATAAACAGTCACCCGATATTGCAATGGGCGTTGATAAATCACTTGAATTAAAAGATGGCTTGGAAGACAGTTATAATCTTCATGGTGCGGGCGACCAGGGTATGATGTTCGGTTACGCTTGCGATGAAACCGAGGAGCTTATGCCTTTGGCAATCTCATTAGCGCATAAAATGGCTAAGCGCCTTACAGATGTTAGAAAATCGGGCGAATTAGAATACCTTAACCCCGACGGAAAAACACAGGTAACTGTTGAATACGAAAACGACAAGCCAAAGAGAATTGATGCAGTAGTAGTTTCAAGCCAACACACAGAAGATGTTGCCTTAGAAACTTTACGTAAGGATATTTTAGAAAAGGTTATTAAGCCCATTATCCCAAAAGAACTATTTGGCGAAAATACAAAGATTTATATCAATCCCACAGGCCGTTTTGTTGTAGGAGGACCGCAGGGGGATACAGGTCTTACAGGAAGAAAAATTATTGTTGATACATACGGCGGTTATGCCCGTCACGGCGGCGGTGCTTTTTCGGGTAAGGACCCAACAAAAGTTGACAGAAGTGCGGCTTATGCGGCAAGATATGTTGCTAAGAATATTGTAGCGGCAGGGATAGCCCGAAAGTGCGAAATTCAGCTAGCTTACGCTATAGGTGTTGCAAAGCCTGTATCTGTTATGGTTGATACCTTCTCGACAGGTAAATATAGCGATTCAGAAATCTCTGATGCGGTTAACAAGGTGTTCGATTTAAGACCTTCCGCTATTATTGATACTTTAAATTTGCGACGTCCCATTTATAAGCAGGTTGCCGCTTACGGTCATGTGGGCAGAACTGATATAGATTTACCTTGGGAAAAGACCGATAAAACAGAGGAATTAAAAAAACACTTGACAAATGCGTAAAATCGTGTATAATTGATATGACAACAAAGTAGTGCGCATTGCGTCCTCACCCTAAAATTTTGTTTGAAAGGGTTAATAAGTTTCCAAATTTTACTCTTTGGTATTCTTATGCGTGGGCGTTTTTGCGTCCACGCTTTTGTATTGTTTTTAATCTTTTTCGGAGGTGTATTCACATCAGCAGTAAAGAACTCGCAATTAACGAAGGTATTAAATTTAAGGAAGTCCGCGTTATTTCGAACGATGGCTCACAGATAGGTATTATTCCTGTTGAAAAGGCTTTGGAAGCCGCTTACGCTAAGGATTTAGACTTAGTATGCATTTCTCCCAATGCCGAACCGCCCGTTTGCAAGATTATGGATTACGGTAAGTTCCGTTTCGAGCAAACCAAGCGTGAAAAAGAAGCCAAGAAAAACCAAAAGGTTGTTGAAGTAAAGGAAATTCGCTTAGGTCTTAGTATCGACGTGCACGATTTTGAAACCAAAGGTAAGCAAGCTATTAAATTTTTAAATGCAGGCAACAAGGTAAAGGTTTCTATCCGTTTTCGCGGTCGTGAGCTCGGCCATCCTGAAATCGGTCTTGATAATATGAACCGCTTTGCTGAATACTGTAGCGAGCATGCTTCGGTTGAAAAAGCTGCTAAGATGGAGGGACGTAATATGCTTATGTTCCTAGCCCCGAAATCGGGAAAATAATGTAAGTTAAAACAGGAGGAATTAGCTATGCCTAAAATTAAAACACACAGTGGCGCAAAAAAGCGCTTCAAACTCACAAAAAACGGTAATGTTAAACGTGCTCATGCTTTTAAGTCGCACATCCTTAACAAGAAAACCACAAAGCGTAAGAGAAATCTTCGCAAGACTGTTGTTGCAGATGTAACAAATACCGCAACAATCAAGAAATTGATTCCTTATAAATAAGGAAAGACTTTAAAGGAGGAAAAGTAAATGGCACGTATTAAAGGTGCGTTAGCAACACGCAAAAGAAGAAATAAAGTATTAAAGCTTGCTAAAGGTTACTTTGGCGCTAAATCTAAGCTTTTTAAAACTGCTAAAGAAGCAGTTATGAAATCCGGTAACTATGCCTACATCGGCAGAAGACTTAAAAAGCGCGATTTCCGTCGTCTTTGGATTACCCGTATTTCCGCTGCTTGCAAAATGAATGATATAAACTATTCTTCATTTATCAACGGTCTTAACAAAGCAGGTATTGAAATCAATCGCAAGATGTTAGCTGACCTTGCAGTAAATGATGCAAAAGGTTTTACAACACTTGTAAAGGCTGCTAAAAAAGCTCTTGATAAGTAATTTTTTTCGCCCGAGTGAAAGCTCTCTCGGGCGACTTTTTCATTTTTAAAGAAGGTGAAAAGATGAAAAACTTTAAGATAATTACAAGCAAAGATAACCAACTTATAAAGCTTGCCGCAAGTTTGCAAGGCTCAGCAAACGCTCGCAAAGAGCACAATTTATTTGTGCTAGAAGGTCTTCGTATTTGCGACGACGCAATAAGCAGCGGCGTTATTTTTGAAAGCCTTATTGTAAGCGAAACCGCTTACAATAAGTATAGTAATTCAATTGAAAACTTTAGTGAATTTTCTAAAGAATGTTACAAAATACCCGATAAGCTTTTCACTAAAATTAGCGATACAATGTCGCCACAGGGTATAATTGCGTTGGCAAAAATGCCACAAAGAAATACTGAAATTAAAAAAAATGGGCGCTATATTGCGCTTGAAAATATAAACGACCCGTCTAATCTTGGGGCTATCAGCCGTACCGCAGAAGCTTTAGGCGTTAGCGGTATAATTTTGTCAAAAGGTTCTGTTGACCCATATTCACCTAAGTCACTAAGGGCATCTATGGGTACACTTTTACGCATGCCGCTAATTGTAGTTGAAAACTTTTGTGAAGACATTAAAAACAGTGGTTTAAGGGTTTATGCTTGTGTTGTAGAAAGAGATGCTACTTCGATTACCGACGTAACCTTTACTGACGGTACAGTTGTTATGATAGGTAATGAAGCTAATGGCTTAACAGAAAATACAAAGGCACTCGCTGATAGTAAAATTACTATTAAAATGAGCGGTAAGGCAGAGTCCTTAAATGCTTCGGTTGCGGCGGC
The DNA here is from genome assembly GCA_017403265.1 of Clostridia bacterium. GTDB lineage: Bacteria > Bacillota > Clostridia > Oscillospirales > Acutalibacteraceae > UBA737. The sequence goes on along the minus strand of JAFQOJ010000024.1, from coordinate 21,680 downwards.
AATTTCTATTTGGGAAATGATGAAATGATTTATTATATTTGGCTTCAACTATGCTTAGGGCAAGGTAGCAAAACATTTGAGCGACTTTTGGAAGCTGCGCTTTTACCCAAAGATATTTATTCAATGTCTCACGACGAACGTAAAAAGCTTGGCTATTTTTCAAAAGGGGAGCTTGAAAAATTATCAAACACACTTATTGATGATGCTGTTAAAATCATTGAACAGTGTGAGCGTATGGGCATTAAGCTTGTTAGTTATGATGATGATAATTATCCTGCAACTTTAAAATCAATATCTACTCCACCTATGGTTTTGTATGTAAAGGGAAGAATGCCCGATTTTGATAATACTCCTGTTATTTCAATAGTGGGACCGCGCAAGGTGTCGGAATTTGGCAAAAAGGCGGCTTACTCTTTGGGTTACCGTCTTGGCAAAGCGGGATTTACGATTGTAAGCGGAGGCGCTGTTGGTAGTGATACCTATGCTCATATCGGTGCACTCAAAGCCAATACCAAAACCGTGCTTATTATGGGTTGCGGATTTAATGTTAGCTACTTAGAAGAAAACCGCCCTTTGCGAGAGCATATTGAAAAATGCGGCTGTCTTATTAGTGAATATCCGCCCGATACGCCTATAACTTGTTACACATTCCCTGTAAGAAACCGACTAATCTCGGCTTTGTCCTTGGGTACTATTGTGGTTGAAGCAGGTAAGCGTAGCGGCGCTTTAATTACCGCCAACCACGCAATTGAACAGGGTAGGGATGTTTTCGTAGTCCCTGGTTCACCCGAAAGGTCAGAATACAAAGGCTCTAACGCACTTTTGCGTGACGGCGCAAAGCCGCTTTTGGATGCTAGTGATATTTTCAATGAATATATACACTTGTTTCCCCAAAAAATCAATATAGAAAAAGCTTATGAGAAAGAGCCAAAACCTGTAACTGCACAAAAAAATAAAAAAATATTGAACGAAACTCTTTCAAATGAAGCAAAAATAGTATATAATTGTTTAGATACACAAAAATTTTATCCTGACCAGCTTGATACAGGACTAGACGGTTCTAAGCTATTATCGGCTTTAACCGAGCTTGAAATGGAATTTATCATTAGAGCGTTACCAGGTGGTCAGTATGAAATTTGCAAATAACGGAGGTAATTTATGTCAAAGCTTTTAATAGTGGAGTCACCGTCTAAAATAAAGCCTATAAAGAAATATTTAGGCTCAGATTATGAAGTAATGGCTTCAGCAGGGCATATTCGCGATTTACCAAAATCAAAGCTTGGCGTTGATATAGAAAACGGCTTTGCGCCGCAGTATATAAATATGAGCGATAAAAAGGATTTAATTAAATCCTTAAAGCAAGCCGCCGCAGACAGCGATGAAGTTTTTTTAGCTACCGACCCTGATAGAGAGGGTGAGGCGATTTCTTGGCACTTAGCGCAGATTTTAGCGCTTGATATGGAAACCGCTAACCGTGTAACCTTTAACGAAATCACAAAGTCTGCAGTTCAGGCGGGCATTAAGGTGCCGCGTAAGATTGATATGGATTTAGTTGATGCGCAACAGGCTCGACGTGTGCTTGACCGCATTGTCGGTTATAAGTTAAGTCCTTTTCTATGGAAAAAGGTTAAAAGCGGTTTGTCCGCAGGCCGTGTTCAAACAGTAGCGCTTCGCCTTATTGTTGACCGCGAACGCGAAATTGAAAAATTTGTAGCTACTGAATATTGGTCTGTTGAAGCAAAGCTTGCCGCAGGTAGAAAAACCTTTATTTCAAAGCTTTACGGCGATAAAAACGGTAAGATTGATTTAATACCTGACGAAAAGACTGCTAATGATATTTTAGTAAACCTTGAAAATGCAGAATATAAAGTAACCGATATTAAAAAGGGTAAGCGCAATAAACAACCTGCACCGCCTTTTATTACTTCAACCTTGCAACAGGAAGCATCCCGCAAGCTTGGCTTTACTGGTCAGCGCACAATGCGTATTGCTCAACAGCTTTATGAAGGTATTGAGCTTGCAGGCATAGGCGCTACCGGTCTTATAACCTATATGCGTACCGACTCTTTGCGTATTTCGGAAGAGGCGAGAGCGGCAGCTAACAAATATATTATAGGTACTTACGGCGATAAGTATTTACCTTCAAAACCGCGCTATTTTAAAACAAAAAGCGGTGCACAGGATGCTCACGAAGCTATCCGTCCGACAGACGTATTTATTACTCCCGATAGCATCAAAAACTCATTAACTTCTGAGCAATATAAACTTTATAAGCTTATTTGGGAGCGCTTTATTGCATCTTTAATGTCGGCTTGTGTACAGGATACAGTTAATGTTGATATTACTGCTAATGGCTATTTATTTAAAGCAAGCGGTTATTCGGTTAAATTTGACGGCTTTACCGCACTTTATGTTGAAGGTAAGGACGAAGAAGAGGACAAGGAAAGCAGTTTGCCCGAAATGAATGTGGGCGATGTTCTAAAGTTAAGAGATTTATCGCCTAATCAGCACTTTACTCAACCCCCAGCACGCTATACTGAACCTACCCTTATCAAAGCGTTAGAGGAAAACGGTATTGGCAGACCTTCTACCTATGCGCCGATTCTCTCTAACATTATGAATAGGGATTATATTGAAAAAGAGAAAAAGACCTTTAAACCGTCTGAACTCGGCAAGGTTGTCTCTGATTTAATGGTTAAATTCTTTGATAAAATTTTTGATGTTAAGTTTACTGCAAACTTAGAGGAAAAGCTTGATAAAATCGGCGCGGGTGACCTTAATTGGACCAAAACTATTGCTGATTTCTATAAGGATTTTGATAACTATTACAGTAAAGCCGAAAAGAGCCTTAACGGTCAAAAGGTTAAGGTGCCAGATGTTGAAACAGATGTTGTTTGTGAAAAATGCGGCAGAAAAATGGTTATAAAATCAAGCCGTTTCGGTAAGTTTTTAGCATGCCCAGGTTATCCCGAATGTAAAAACACCAAGCCTGTACCAGAAGACGAAGTTACACAACCTTGTCCTAAGTGTGGTGCCAAGCTTGTAAAGCGTCTTTCCAAAAAGGGTAAAAAGTTCTATGGCTGCTCTAACTATCCTAACTGTGATTTTGCATCTCCCGGTGTTCCTACGGGTGAGGTTTGTAAGGAATGCGGTAGTTATATTATAAACGGTATTCGCGGCAGAAAATACTGTATGAATTCCGAATGCCCTTCAAGGAAAAATAAAAAGGAAAAATAAAATGGAAAAAATTACGGTTATAGGCGGTGGTCTTGCAGGAACGGAAGCGGCTTTGCAAATCGCCGAAAGGGGAATAAAGGTTGACTTAATAGAAATGAAGCCTATAAAAAGGTCCCCCGCCCATAAAAGTGATAATTTTGCCGAGCTTGTATGCTCTAACTCTTTAAAGGCTTCCCGTATTGATTCTGCTGCAGGTCTTTTAAAGGAAGAAATGCGGCATTTTGGCTCGGTTTGTATGAAAGCGGCAGAGTGTTGCTCGGTTGCGGCAGGCGGTGCATTGGCAGTTGACCGCGATAAGTTTTCGGAGTTTATTACTAAGGTAGTAAAAAATCACCCAAATATTACGGTTAAAAGCGAAATTGTAAAAGATATTGATACAAACGGTATAACCGTTGTGGCTACAGGTCCTTTAACCGAGGGCGATTTAGCAGAAAGCATTGCTAAAATGTGTAACAGTCAAAACCTAAGCTTTTATGATGCAGCAGCCCCTATAGTTACAAAAGAAAGTATTGATTTTGACTCAGCCTTTGAAGCTTCTCGTTACGGAAAAGGAACAGATGATTATATAAATTGTCCCTTAAATAAAGAAGAATATGAACGTTTTCACAACGAACTTGTAAATGCCGAGGGTGTTATTTTATCAGAATTTGATAAGCCCGTTACAGTTTATGAGGGTTGTATGCCTATTGAAATTTTGGCAAAGCGTGGTGAGGATTCCATTCGTTTTGGTCCTATGAAGCCTGTAGGACTACGCGACCCTAAAACAGGGCATAGACCTTGGGCGGTAGTACAGCTACGGCGTGAAAATGCCGAGGGTACACTTTATAACCTTGTGGGTTTTCAAACAAATTTAAAGTTTCCCGAACAAAAAAGGGTGTTTTCTCTAATTCCCGCACTTAAAAATGCCGAGTTTATGCGCTTTGGTGTTATGCACCGCAATAGCTTTATAAATTCACCCAAGCTTTTAAATCCCGATTTATCTTTGAAAAAATACCCAAATGTGTTTTTTGCGGGTCAGCTTTCGGGAGTTGAAGGGTATATGGAATCAGCGGCATCGGGTATTATAGCAGGTATAAATGCGGCTAACCGATTAAAAGGATTAGATGGCTTAGTATTACCTAAAATTACAATGATTGGCGCTTTGCTCGGTTATATTACAGACAGTACGGTAGAAAACTTTCAACCTATGGGCGCTAATATCGGAATTTTGCCTACCTTAGAAGAAAAAATAAAGGACAAACGAGAACGTTATATGGCTTACGCTCAGCGTTCTATAGATTGGTTTAATAAGGAGTAGAAAAAATGCGTGTAGTAGTAGATGCTTTTGGCGGAGATAATGCACCTTTAGAAATTGTAAAGGGTGCAAGTCTTGCTTCTGTCGAATATGAAACCGAAATCACCTTAACAGGTGACAAGGATAAAATTGAAGAAATTATTAAAGAAAATAATTTAGAGTTTTACGGCCACTTAAAGCTTGTGCATACTACCGATGTTATTGATATGCATGATGACCCCACAACGCTTTTAAAGGCTCATAATGAGTCTTCTATGGCGTTAGCTTTTAAAGAGCTTAGTGAAGATAAGGCAGATGCATTTGTTTCTGCAGGCTCTACAGGCGCGGTTGTTGTAGGCGGTACGCTTATAGTTAAGCGTATTAAGGGTATAAAACGCCCAGCGCTCGCAGGTATGATACCTTCTCCTACAGGACACTATATGCTTATGGATATGGGTGCTAATGCCGAATGCCGTCCCGAAATGCTTTGTCAGTTTGGTATTATGGCAAGCGCTTATTTAAAGGGTGTTGAAGGTAAAGAAAATGCCACAATTGGTCTTTTAAATATTGGCACTGAAGATACAAAGGGTACCGAACTTCAAAAAGAAGCTTATAAGCTTTTAAGCGAAGTACCGATTAACTTTATCGGCAATGTTGAGTCACGCGAAATGCCTAAGGGTATAGCTGATGCTATTATTACTGACGGATTTACAGGTAACATAGCTTTAAAGCTTATTGAGGGTACTGCAATTACATTCTTTAAATTAGTTAAAAATGCTTTATATAAAAGCCTTAAAAATAAGCTTGCGGCTTTGGTTATTAAAAAGGATTTATATTCATTAAAGAGTATGATGGATAGCAGTGAAGTGGGCGGCGCACCACTTTTGGGCGTTAGAAAAACCGTTATTAAGGCTCACGGTAATTCTGATGCTAAGGCTATTAAAAATGCTATTAGGCAGGCAGTGGTATTTACCAAAACAGGTGTTATTGATAATATTACTGCTGCACTTTCGGATATTAAAGAGTAAGGAATAATTTATAATGGAAGTTTTACAAAAAAAACTTGGTTACAAATTTAATAATATAAATTTACTCAAAAACTCTTTAACTCATTCTTCTTATGCAAATGAAGTTAGAAACGGTATGACCTCTAATGAGCGCTTGGAGTTTTTGGGTGATTCGGTATTGTCGGTTATTGTTGCCGACTACCTTTATAAAAGCTTTAAGCAAATACCTGAAGGTGAGCTTACAAAGCTTCGTGCATCACTTGTATGTGAAAATACACTTTGCGCTTTTTCACGTTCAATTGATTTAGGCGACTTTTTGCTCTTAGGTAGGGGTGAAGAAAAGGGTGGCGGTAGAGAACGCGACTCTATTTTAGCTGATGCTTTTAAAGCAGTTTTAGCGGCAATTTATCTTGACGGCGGTATGGAAAGTGCGAGAGAATTTGTTATGCGTTTTATTCTCCCTGAGCTAGAGCATCACGATACCGAAGGCTTTAAAGATTACAAAACCGCTTTACAGGAGATTATACAGCGCAATCCCGAAGAAAGCGTAACTTATATTTTGACAGGTGAGAGCGGACCTGACCACAATAAGATTTTTGAGGTTGAAGTTCACCTTAACTCAAATGTTATAGGTGTAGGCAAGGGTAAAAACAAAAAGCGTGCTGAACAGATGGCGGCTAAACAGGCACTTGAACTTATGGGTGCTGAAATATGAGTAATATACATTCTAATATTTCGATTTTTGTGCCTCATATCGGTTGTCCTAACAAGTGTAGCTTTTGCAATCAGCGTTATATTACAGGCACCTGCAAGGCACCTAACGCCGCCGATGTTGAAAAAGCGGTTATAACGGCGGTTAAGTCTAAAAAATATGACCCTAAAACCACCGAAATAGCCTTTTTCGGCGGTAGCTTTACAGCGATTAACCGTAATTATATGCTTTCTCTTTTAGAGGCAGCATCCTCCTTTGTGAGAATAGGTCTTGTGAAAGGAATTAGAATTTCTACAAGACCAGATGCTATTGATGATGAAATTTTACTGCTTTTAAAAGAACACAATGTAACTGCAATCGAACTTGGCGCACAGTCATTCAACAATTATGTTTTAAAAATGAATAACCGTGGTCATACTGCACAAGATACCGAGGTTGCGGCAAGGCTTATAAGAAAGCACGGCTTTGAATTGGGTCTTCAAATTATGACAGGCCTTTATGCAGACGATAATGAATCGCTTGAGCGTACTTTAAAAAAGGTTATTGAAATAAAGCCTGATACTGTACGCATTTATCCTACTGTTGTTTTAGCCGATACAGATTTGGCGGCGCTTTATATCGACGGTGCATATAAACCGCAAACACTTGCTGAAGCGATTAAAATTTGCTCTAAGCTTTATTTAACGCTTACTAAAGAAGGAATAAATGTTATTAGACTAGGTCTTCATTCTATTGAAGACGGTGCTTATATTGCGGGTCCTTGGCACCCCGCCTTCAGCGAATTATGCCAATCCCAAATAATGCTTACAAAGGTACTCACGCACCTTTTCGATAAGGGCGACTATATAATTTATGTAGGTAAATCTGATGTTTCAAAAATGACAGGACAGCGAAAATCTAACATTAAGTATCTAAAATCGCGTGGTTTTAACTGTAAGGTTAAGATTGATGAAAGTTTAGGTAACTTAAAATTCAGAATAGAAAGGAAAGTGTTATAATTGCTCTTAAGTTCTATTGAAATTCAAGGCTTTAAATCCTTTGCGGACAAGACTGTTTTAAAATTCGGTAAGGGTATTACTGCAGTTGTAGGTCCTAACGGAAGCGGTAAGAGTAATATATCCGATGCAGTGCGTTGGGTTTTGGGTGAGCAATCTACCAAAAGTTTACGCGGACAATCGATGGAAGATGTTATTTTTGGCGGTACCGAATCACGCCGTCCGCATGGATTTTGCGAAGTTACTTTAAATATAAATAACACCGACCGTTCTTTAAATTTTGATAACGATTTTGTTGCCATTACCCGTAGATACTACCGCTCGCACGAAAGCGAGTATGCTATAAATAATGTTTCTGTACGTCTTAAAGATATTCACGAGTTATTTATGGATACAGGTCTCGGCAGAGACGGTTATTCTATGATAGGTCAAGGTAAAATTGACAATATTATAAGCTCTAAATCGGGCGAGCGACGCGATATTTTTGAAGAGGCGGCAGGTATTTCTAAATACCGTTACCGTAAGCTTGAGGCTGAAAGAAAGCTTACTGCGGCAGAAGATAATTTGCTTAGACTTCACGATATTGTTAACGAGTTAGAGTCACGCGTGGGCCCACTTGCCGAACAAAGCAAAAAAGCCGAAAAGTTTTTAGAGCTTGCCGCTCAGAAAAAGGAGCTCGAAATAGGCTTATGGCTTTATGCTTTAAATAATTCTAAAGAGCTTTTACGCGCGCAGGAAAGTAAAATTGCCGCCGCTCAGCTTTCATACCGTGAAATTGAAAAGTCTTTAGAAGAATTTGACCGCAAAACCGAGCAAAACACATCACTTTTTGCAAAACTCACTTCAGATATTGAAGGCGAGCGCTTAAACATATCTTCCTATAATGAAGAAATCGTTAAGGCAGAGGGTGTTATTACTGTTTTACAAAACGATATAGCGCACAATAATGAATCTGTTAACCGCTTAAACGAAGAAAAGAACAGCTTGTCGGCGACAGACAGTACTGCTTTAGCGGAAATTGAAAACTTAAATGCTAAGGCAGCTGATAAACAAACCGAAAAAAAGGATTTAGAAGAAAAGCTTTACGCGCTCGAAAGAGAATTATCGGAATTACTTACCGATTCTGACAGTATAAGCAAAAAGATTGAAAACCAAATTAGAGAATTAAATGTTTTATCGGCAAAAAGCGCAGATAAGCGTGTAACTCTTGTTACTGCAGATACCTCTATTGAAGAACTAACTGCTCGCGAAAATGCTTTGAAGGATATTATTACTTCACGCGAAAATGAAATATCTTCATTAGATAAAGAGTATAGTGAAACTGATGCTATGCTTAAAGCGTTAGAAGAAAATGCTTTAAGCATTGAAAATTCTCTAAAAGGTTATGAGTTACGCTTAAATAGTAAAAAGGAAGCCGAAAATGCACTTAAAGAAGAACTAGACCGCACTAACCTTGATATTGAAGCAAAGCTTCGCCGCGTACAAATTTTACGCGACCTTGAAAATAATATGGATGGTTTTGCACATTCGGTTAAATTTTTAATGTCTAAGGCCGAAACAGGTTTACTTCGCGGTATTTTAGGCCCTGTATCAAAGCTTATTGATGTTGACAAAAAGTACAGTATGGCTATTGAAGCAGCGCTTGCAAACGCCATTCAGAATATTGTTACCGATACCGAAAGCAACGCCAAACAGGCTATTAGCTTCCTTAAAAACAATAAGGGTGGTAGGGCAACATTTTTACCTGTTAACACCATAAAAGCACGCGAGTTTAAAGAAAGCGGCTTTGAGGATATGGATGGCTACATAGGTATTGCGAGCGATCTTGTTAAATGCGATAATAAGTATAAAGAGATTGTAAAATACCTTTTAGGCGCAGTTATTGTAGCTGAAGATATTGACTATGCTACCGCTATTGCCAAAAAGCAAGGCTATAGAGTGAAGGTAGTAACGCTCGACGGTCAGGTTGTTAATGTTGGCGGTTCGCTTACAGGCGGTTCTGTAGGTAAAAATTCGGGACTTTTAAGCCGTTCTAATGATATTAAGGCTATTGAAGCCCAAATTGAAAGTCTTAAACTTAAGAGCGAAAAGATTTCAAAAGATTATGCCGTTGCTGAGCAAGAAGTTAATCTTGTTTTAGCGGATATAGAAGCCTTAAAGGCTGATTACACAACCGCTAATGAAGATAAAATTAGAGCACTTGCTGAAATGAAGCGTATTGATGATATGCGTAAGAAAGCATTAGAGCTTTTAAATAGCGCTAAAGCAGAGCAAACTGCAAATGCTAATAAGGTGGAAGAGCTTAAGGCTGAGTCACTAAAATCGGCAAGCGAAATTGCAGAAATTGAGTCATTAAAGGCAGTAATCCAAGCCGAAATTGACAGTATGACAGGCGGTAGGGACAACCTTAATGAGTCACGCGAAGCATTAACTTCTAATATTACTGAGCTTAAGCTTTCGCTTATCGAAATCGGTAAGGATATAGAAAGTATAAATCTTTCTGCTGAAAATCTTAATAAAAGCATTGCTGAAAGAACTATAAGAAGCGCCGCTATTGATAGCGAGCTTGCGGCTTTGCAGTTTAAAAATGAAAATTTAGAAAATGAAATTGCCGTAGCTTATGACGGTATTGAGGAATTTAAAAATAAGATTGTTGACAGTGAAAAGTCTATTCAAGACTATATTGAAAAACGCAATCTTACCGAAAAATCGGGTGTAGAGCTAAGAAACAGTGAACGCGAAAACACCTTGATGCGTGAGAAAATCGGTGGTGAATTAGCAAGACTTACCGAGCGTAAAGAAGCTATGATGCGCGAATATGATGACGTTATTCGCAAGCTTTATGACGAATACGAGCTTACCCGAAGCGAAGCTGAGAAAATTGGTATCGAAATTGAAAACCCGACTACCGCTAAAAAGGATTTAGCAGATATTAAGAACAAAATTCGTTCACTTGGTAACGTTAACGTTTCTGCAATCGAAGAATACAAGGAAGTAAGCGAACGCTATAACTTCTTATCTTCGCAGATAGAAGATCTTGAAGCCTCACGCAGTCAGCTTTACAAGCTTATTAATCAGCTTACCGTTCAAATGCAGGAAATCTTTACCGAAGGCTTTCAGAAGATTAGTCAAAACTTCTCTAAAACCTTTACCGAGCTTTTCGGCGGCGGTACTGCTTCATTAAGCCTTTCCGACCCCGATAATATTCTTGAAAGCGGTATTGATATCAATGTTAAGTTACCCGGTAAAAACGTCCCTAGTCTTGATGGTCTTTCAGGTGGTGAAAAGGCGCTTATTGCCCTTTCAATTTACTTTGCAATTATGCGTGTTAACGCTCCGCCTTTCTGCTTCTTGGATGAGGTTGACACCGCGCTTGACGATATCAACGTAGAACGCTTTGCCGACTATATGCGCTCTTCAGAGTTTGCAACACAGTTTATTTGTGTTACTCACAGACGCGGTACTATGGAAGCAGCAGATATGCTTTACGGTGTTACAATGCAGGAAAATGGTATAACAAAGCTTTTAGAGCTTAATGTATCTGAGCTTGAAAAGAAATTACAGTTAGACAGTCATGGTGTATAAAATGGAGAAGATTTTATTCGGCGCTAAGAAAAATGTATATAAGGGTAATATGCATTGTCACAGTACTTTGTCGGACGGTTGTTTAACCCCCGAAGAGTTAAAGGATTATTATAAATCGCACGGTTATAGCTTTCTTGCAATAACCGACCACGAATTTTTAAAAAATAATTCTTATCTTGATGATGAAGATTTTATTACCATAACAAGCTGCGAGATTGCTATTAAGGAATTCCCAAAGCTTTCAACCCTTAAAAATTTTGATATGAAGGTTTGTCATTTAAACTTTTATGCAAAAGAGCAAGATAACGATTATAATTTTTTCTATAACAGTGTTGCTGACCATTTTTCTTCATTCGAACAAAAGGCAAAATTAAACAAACCGTCTGCCGAAATGGAAAGAGTCTACGGTGGCGACGGTATTAACGAATTAATTAAGGCAGCTAACGAAAATGGATTTTTTGTAGCATATAATCATCCGCGTTGGTCGCTTGAAAATTATCGCGAATACTCTAAGTATGAAGGTTTATGGGGTGTTGAAATATTTAACACAAGCTGTAATAGAGCAGGTCATTATGAGTACGATTTAAATGTTCACGATGATTTTTTGCGTGACGGTAAAAGGGTTTTCGCAACTTCAGGTGATGATAACCATAACCATATAAACGATTCTTTCGGTACCGCTTTGATGGTTGAAGCCGAAAGCCTTGAATATTCGAAAATTATCGACGGTCTACTAAACGGTGATTTTTATACTACAACCGGCCCTTGTATCGAAAAAATTTCGGTAAACGGTAATAAGGTTACGGTTGTTTGTTCTAAAGCTCAGAATATTTATTATACTACTTATGGCAGACACGCTAAGAGTGTTACTGCAGAGCATGGCGAATACCTTAATACCGCAACCTTTGAAATATTTGATACCGATATTTACTTTAGAATTTCGGTTGTGGATGAATATGGTCACCGTGCCGATTCACAAGCTTATTTTTTAGATGAGATTTAAATTTTAGGTGATTTAATGGGATTTTTTAACAAGATTAAACAAGGTCTTCAAAAAACAAGAGCATCTTTATCAAACAGTGTAAACAGTATTATTAATTCTTTTACTAAAATTGATGAAGATCTTTTTGAAGAGCTTGAAGAAATATTAGTTATGGCAGATATCGGTGTTACAACCGCTACTGAAATTTGCAATATTTTGCGCAAAAAAATTAAGGAACAGGGAATTAAAGACCCAACTGTTATAAAAGAACTTTTAAAGGAAATAATTGCCGATATGGTAAATGGAGATTCTGAGCTTCACCTTGAGACCTCGCCTTCAATAATTCTGGTTATAGGTGTTAACGGTGTAGGCAAAACTACTACTATAGGCAAATTATCGGCTCAGCTTAAGGCTGAGGGTAAAAATGTTGTTTTAGGCGCTGCAGATACATTTCGTGCTGCCGCAATTGACCAATTGGGTATTTGGGCAGAACGCGCGGGGGTTACAATGGTTAAAAGTGTTGAGGGCACCGACCCTGCATCAGTTGTGTTTGATACTATTGCTTCGGCAAAATCTAAAGGTGCAGATGTTATTATATGCGATACCGCAGGCAGACTTCATAATAAGAAAAACTTAATGGATGAGCTTGCAAAAATTTACCGTGTAATCGGTCGCGAATTACCGGATGCTTCGCTTGAAACACTATTGGTTTTGGATGCCGCTACAGGTCAAAACGCGGTTAATCAAGCAAGAGAATTTAAAAATGTTGCAGATATTACAGGTATTGTGCTTACTAAGCTTGATGGCACCGCAAAAGGCGGTATTGTAATACCTATTCGTAACGAGCTTTCTATTCCTGTTAAATATATTGGCGTAGGTGAGGGAATTGATGATTTACAACCATTTAATGCTCAAGAATTTGTTGACGGAATTTTTGAAAACGGTGAAGAAAAATGAAAATATTTATAGCAAGTAAAAACGCTAAAAAGCTTAAAGAGCTTAAGCGTATTTTGGAGCCAATGGGTTTTGAGGTTATTTCCGAAAAGGATTTAGATAAGCCTTTTTTGGACGCAGTGGAAGACGGAACTACCTTTGAAGAGAATGCTATTATAAAAGCAAAATCAGGTCTTGCGCAAACAGGTTGTATTTCGGTTGCCGATGATTCGGGTATATGCGTAGATTATCTAAACGGCGCACCCGGTATATATTCTGCAAGATATTCGGGTGGTCACGGTAACGATAAGGAAAATAACAAAAAGCTATTAAAGGAATTAGAAAACGTTCCCATGGAAAAGCGTACCGCTTATTATGTTGCGGCTATAGCTTGTGTTTTTCCCGATGGCAGAGAGTTTACAGTACGTGGTGAATGTCACGGACATATTGCTTTTTGCGAGCAAGAGGGTGAGGGCGGCTTTGGTTATGACCCACTCTTTATTAGTGAAATAGGTCCTTTCTCACAGGTGACTGACGCACAGAAGGATGCAGTAAGTCATAGAGGACGCGCTTTAATTAAATTTAAAGAAAAACTTACAGAATATTTAGAGGTAAAATAATGTTAAACAGCAGACAAAGAGCACAGCTTCGCGGTATGGCAAATGATTTTGAAACCATACTACAGGTTGGCAAAATGGGTATTAGTGAAAATACAGAAAAACAGGTAGATGATGCATTAGAGGCAAGAGAACTTATAAAAATGTCGGTTTTAGAGACTTGCCCAATAACTTCCCGTCAAGCCGCTGATGAATTAGCCCAAAAGGTTAAGGCGGATGTTGTACAGGTAATCGGTAGAAAATTTATACTTTATCGCGAAAGCAAAAATAATAAAACTATTAAATTGGTGAAGTAATATGGGCTTTACGGCACTTTTTGGCGGAACTTTTAATCCGTTTCATAACGGTCATTACGAAATGCTTAAGGCACTCCAAAATGACAGTAATATAGATGAAATTTGGTTAATGCCTGATAGAATTCCACCCCATAAGGATTACGATTATTTACCTAGTGATGACGACCGTATTTCTATGTGTGAGCTTGTTGCAAAGGATTTTCCAAAAGCAAGCGTTTGTTTAGTGGAATTTGAGCGCGAAGGCAAAAGCTATTCATACGATACGGTAGTAGAACTAAAAGAAAAACACAAAGACAAAAATTTTATTTTTGTTTGTGGGGGAGATATGTTTGTATATTTTCCAAAATGGTACCGTTATTTAGATTTAATGAAATTAATTCCGTTTTATGTTTTTTCACGCGTTGGTACAAGTGTTGAAGAGTTTGATGCTTGTGTAAAAGAATTTAAAGCTTTTGGAATGAAAATCCTTTTAAATAATACCGAAATACCCAATATTTCTTCTACACAGTTTAGAACGACCAAGGACAGTTCCTTGCTGCCTGAAACAATATACGGTTATATTTCCGAGCGAGGTCTTTACAGTGTATAGTGAATATAAGAAAATTTTAAAAGAGCGTTTGGATGAAAAGCGTTATTTTCATTCCCTTTGTGTTGCCGATGAAGCAAAGCGTTTAGCTGAGAAAATAGGTGTTAATACCGAAAAGGCTTATCTTGCGGGATTGCTTCACGATATTACAAAAAACGCACCGAAAGAAGAACACTTGCAAATTTTCGCAAGGTTTGGTATAATTTTAGACGATGTTGAAAAAAATGCTTTAAAGCTTTGGCACGCAATTTCGGGCTCGCTTTATGTAGAGCATATATTGGGCATTAATGATAATGAAATTGTTGATGCTATACGCTATCATACAACAGCTAAAGAAAATATGTCGCCGTTATGCTTGGTGCTTTATTTGGCGGATTTTACATCATCTGACCGCGATTATCCTGATGTAGATGTTATGCGAAGCTTAGTTGATATTTCTTTTAATAAGGCGCTTGTTTATGCTTTGCAGTACACTATAAAGGATTTGGTTGACCAAACACGCGCAATACATTTTGATACTTTAAAAGCCTTTAATGAGGCGGTTTATTTGGAGGATAAATAATTTGAGTTCATTTGAGATTTTAAAAATTGCCGCAAATGCAATTAACAGTAAAAAAGGTAAGAATATTAACGCAGTAAAGGTTGAAGATTTAACCGTTTTATGCGAATATTTTCTTATTTGTTCGGGCGGTTCTTCTACCCAAGTTAGAGCATTAGCTGATGAGGTTGAAGCAAAGCTAAAAGAAGCAGGAGTTATGCCCCATCATATAGAGGGTAAGGCTTCGGGTTGGATAGCACTTGATTATGGCTCGGTTATAGTTCATGTTTTTGGATATAAAGAGCGTGAATTTTACGCTTTAGATAAAATGTGGGCAGATGCCCCGCAAGTAGAGTTACAAACTATATTAGAGGAAACTATAGGTGACTAAGATGAAAAATAATTATAATTATGCAGAAATCGAAAAAAAGTGGCAAAAAATTTGGGATGAAAAGCATACCTTTGAAGCAAAGAACGATTATACACTTCCTAAGTTTTTTGGTCTTGTTGAGTTCCCTTATCCTTCGGGACAGGGACTTCATGTAGGACATCCCCGTTCATATACCGCTATTGATATTGTAGCCCGTAAAAAGAGATTACAAGGCTTTAATGTGCTTTATCCTATGGGTTGGGATGCTTTCGGTCTTCCTACCGAGAATTTTGCTATAAAGAATCATATTCATCCATCAATTGTTACCGAAAATAATATTGCTAATTTTAAGCGTCAATTAAAGTCTTTAGGCTTTTCTTTTGACTGGAGCCGTGAAATAAATACTACCGACCCCGAGTACTACAAGTGGACTCAGTGGATTTTCCTGCAGCTTTTCAAACAGGGCTTAGCGTATAAAAAGGAAATGTCGGTTAACTGGTGTACTTCTTGTAAGTGTGTTTTGGCAAATGAAGAAGTTGTAAACGGCGTTTGTGAGCGTTGCGGCAGTGAAGTTATTCAAAAGGAAAAAAGCCAATGGATGCTTAAAATTACCGAGTATGCCGAAAAGCTTTTAAACGGTCTTGAAGGCATAGATTTTATTGACCGTGTTAAAACTCAACAAAGAAACTGGATTGGCCGTTCTTACGGTACACAGGTTACATTTAATACAACCTTAGGCGATACCTTTGAAATATTCACAACCCGCGCAGACACCCTTTTCGGCGCTACATATATGGTAATGTCGCCCGAACATCCTTTGCTCTCAAAATGGGCTGATAAGATAAATAACTATGCGGATGTTGTTGCTTATCAGGAGCAGTCGGCTAAAAAGTCTGATTTTGAAAGAACCGAGCTTGCTAAGGATAAAACAGGTGTTAAATTAGACGGTGTTATGGCTATTAACCCAGTTAATAACAAAGAAATACCAATTTTTATTTCAGACTATGTTCTTATTTCCTACGGTACAGGCGCTATTATGGCTGTTCCTGCACACGATACACGCGACTGGGAGTTTGCAAAGAAATTTGGTCTTCCAATTATCGAGGTTGTAAAGGGTGGGGAAGATGTACAAATAGAAGCCTTCACCGATTGCGCAACAGGTGTACTTGTAAACTCTGACTTCCTTGATGGATTATCTGTAGAAGATGCTAAAAAGGCTATTCAACAATGGCTTACCGAAAAGGGCATTGGCAGTGTTAAAACCAACTACAAGCTTCGCGACTGGGTATTCTCACGCCAGAGATATTGGGGCGAGCCTATTCCTATGGTTTACTGTGAAAAGTGCGGTTGGGTACCTTTAGATGAAAGTGAATTACCTCTGGTACTTCCTAATGTTGAATCTTATGAGCCAACTGATACAGGTGAGTCACCCCTAGCTAAAATGACCGATTGGGTAAATACTACTTGTCCACATTGTGGTGCGCCTGCTAAGCGCGAAACCGATACTATGCCTCAGTGGGCAGGTTCTTCGTGGTATTTCTTGCGCTATTGCGACCCGCATAACGATAAGGAATTTGCTTCAAAAGAAGCTTTGGAATATTGGTGTCCGGTTGACTGGTACAACGGCGGTATGGAGCACACCACACTTCACTTACTTTATAGCCGTTTCTGGCATAAATTCCTTTATGATATTGCAGCTGTTCCTAATCCAGAGCCTTACGCTAAGCGTACAAGCCATGGTATGATATTGGGTGAAAACGGCGAAAAAATGTCTAAGTCACGCGGTAACGTTATCAATCCTGATGAGATTGTTAACGACTACGGTGCAGATACAATGCGTGTTTATGAAATGTTTATCGGTGACTTTGAAAAGGCAGCACCCTGGAGTCAGTCTTCTATCAAAGGTAGTAAGCGTTTCTTAGATAAGGTATGGGCTTTAGGTGATATTCTTTGTGATGAAGAGGGCTACCAAAAAGAATTAGAAGCCGAATTCCACCGTACAATTAAAAAGGTGACAGAAGACATTGAAACTCTTAAAATGAACACTGCGATTGCGGCTTTGATGTCACTTATGAACTCTATTTCTGCTACAGGAAAAATAACAAGGGATGAGTATAAAACCTTTATTACTCTTCTTAATCCCTTTGCACCTCATGTCACCGAAGAAATTTGGGAATTATGTGGATTCACTGGTATGTTAAATGAAACTACTTGGCCCACTTATGACGAGTCTAAATGCGTTGATGCCACTGTGGAAATAGTTGTGCAGGTAAATGGTAAAATCAGAGCCCGTCTTAATGTCCCTGCTGATATAACTGCTAATGATGCAATTGCTCTCGCAAAGGAACAGGATGCTATCAAGACTGAAATCTCTTCAAAAACGGTTATTAAAGAGCTTTATGTTCCCAAAAAGCTTGTAAATATTGTTGTAAAATAAAAAAATTAAAAAAACAGTTGCAAAAACCGAATATCTGTGTTATTATATATTTTGGTTATTTGTTATTAAATTCGGAGGTGAAACAGGTGGGCGTAGTTGGATATATTTTAGGTGCTTTTGTAATACTCGTTTCGCTTGCTATTATATTTGCTGTTCTTTTTCAACAAGGACGCCGTGCCGGTATTAACGGTGCGATTTCAGGCGGTGCCGATACATTTCTTTCAAAAACAAAAGCAAGAACTGTAGATGCTCAATTAGCTCGTTGGACAAAGTATATTGCTATACTTTTCTTCGTGTTGGCTATCGTTGCTAACATATTTGCTTTAAAGGGTTAATCTTTTTAAAGTATGGGGGTTACCCCAAAAAATACTTAATAAACCCCTGCATTTTTTGCGGAGGGAGGGAATATAATGAGTCAAGTTAGAATTAAAGAAAATGAATCTCTTGATAACGCTTTACGCCGCTTTAAAAGACAAACTGCTAAAGACGGTGTTATTCAGGAAGTTCGTAAGAGAGAGCACTATGAAAAGCCCTCTGTAAAGCGTAAAAAGAAGTCGGAAGCTGCTCGTAAAAGAAAGTTCCGCTAATATTTTCGTTCGAAAAGCGGTTGCGTGCAACCGCTTTTTTATTTGAGGATAAAAATATGTTTAAACCAAATATTAAGCTTGAAAGGGTAACCGATATCACTTTAGAGCTTTTAAAAAAATATAAAATTACATCGCTTATTTTGGATGTTGATAATACACTTTCCACCCATCATGGACAAGTTCTGACTGACGGCCTTGAAGCTTGGCTTAAAAAAATGAATGAAAACAGAATTAAACTGACTGTTTTATCTAATTCTACCTCTAAACGCTTAGAGCCGTTTGCTAAAAAAATAGGTCTTAAGTATATTAGCTTAGGATTAAAGCCGTTGCCGTTTGGGTATTTGCGTGCTTTAAGGCGGTTAAATAGTAAAAGATATGAAACCGCAATTGTGGGTGACCAGCTTTTTACCGACGTTTTAGGCGGTAACTTAGTGGGACTTAAAACTATTTTACTAACACCAATTAAGCCTGAGACTTCTTTGAGATTTCGTATGAAACGAAAGGTTGAAGCTTTTTTAATTAAAAAGCTCAATATTACCAATACGGAGGTATAGTATGTCTGCTATTTTTGGTCCTGCCGGTACTGATGATAATTTTAAAGCATTAGGCTATAAAAATAGCCTAGATATTCCCGAATATGTTACCAAAATGGGTTTGGACTGCTTTGAGTACCAATGCGGACGCGGTGTAAATATAGGGGAAGATAAAGCTAAGCTTTTAGGTGAAAAGGCAAAGGAAGCGGGTATAAGCCTATCTCTTCACGCGCCTTATTATATTTCTATGTCTTCAGTGGAAGAAGAAAAGCGTTTGAATTCTGTTAATTACATTCTGTCTTCTGCACGTGCGATTAATGCTATGGGCGGTAATAGAATTATTGTTCATACAGGTTCTTGCGGTAAAATTACCCGCGAGCACGCTTTGGAGCTTGCTAAAGATACTATGAAGCTTGCTATTAAGGCTTTAGATGAAGAAGGTCTTTCTGAGATTCATATTTGTCCTGAAACTATGGGCAAGGTCAACCAATTGGGTACTCTTTACGAGGTTTTAGAGCTTTGCAAATTAGATGAAAGATTGATACCTTGTATAGATTTTGGCCATCTAAATGCTCGCGATTTAGGAATTTTAAAAACTAAAGAAGATTTTGATAATATTTTTACCGATATTCGTAATGCTTTGGGTACAGACCGTCTTAAAACATTCCATTCGCATTTTTCTAAGATTGAATATACCACGGGCGGTGAAAAAAAGCATTTAACATTTGAGGATACTGTTTTCGGTCCCGAATATGAACCTATGCTTGATTTAGTGGTAAAATATGCCTGTTCGCCTACATTTATCTGCGAATCTGCAGGTACACAGGCAATAGACTCTAAACAAATGAAAGATTATTACGAAAGGGTGTTGTTATGATTTGGCATAGCACTTCCATAGAAGAGGTTTTAGCTGAACTTTCGGTTAACGAAGCTTCAGGTCTTGCTAACGGTGTTGCCGAAGAACGTCTTGAAGCCTACGGCAAAAATGAAATTAAAACCGCTCCAAAGGTTTCCCTTTTAAAGCGTTTTGTAGCACAGCTTAAGAGTAAAACCTTAATTGCGTTAATTATTATAAGTATTATTTCTTTTGTTATAAATTTAG
Source organism: Clostridia bacterium (assembly GCA_017403265.1). Lineage (GTDB taxonomy): Bacteria > Bacillota > Clostridia > Oscillospirales > Acutalibacteraceae > UBA737. The sequence continues at coordinate 1,890 of JAFQOJ010000024.1, read as the reverse complement.
CCTATTCACAGGAAAATTCCTACGCACCGCTGATACTTATAGCTATTCTTTTAATAAATGCTGTCATAAGCGCTTTTCATCTTTACTCTTGCGATAGCACTATGGACGATATTAAAAGTGTTTCACACCCCACAGTAAAGGTTTTGCGTGACGGTATAGAAAAGGTTATATCTGCCGATGACTTGGTTAAAGGCGATATTGTATTCTTATCTGAGGGTGACTATATCTGTGCTGACGCAAGGCTTATCGAAAGTAATGAGTTTCGTTGTAACGAATCTGCCTTAACAGACGATGAAGTACCTATTGAAAAGGATGCTAAAGCTGTTTTTGAAGATATTATTCCTTTAGAGAAGCGTGCTAATATGGTCTTTGCGGGCTCAACTGTAGTGCACGGAACTGCGAAGGCGGTTGTTGTTGCAACAGGTGTTGCTACCGAAAACGGTAAGACAATCCTAATTAACGAGCAAATGGGTACAAAGCGCTTGCCCATTGAGTCCGAGCTTGATGCTATAGGCAAATTTGTTAATATATCAATACTTGTAGTTTGTTTGTTAGTTTTTTTCATAAGCCTTTTTAAAAATTTATCTTCTTCACAACCGTTTGCGGTTAATTTTTTCGGTGTAATTTTAAACTCCTTGGCGCTTGCGGTTGCTACAATGCCTAAAAGCCTTCCCGCTATTGCTACAATAGTTATTGCAATCGGTATGGGCAGAATTTTAAACGATAAAATTATTATCAAAGAAAGCAACGCCTTTGAAACCATAGGTAAAACAAATGTTATTATAGCCGATAAAACAGGTGTTTTCACTCATAAAAACATGGTGCTTTCTTCGGTTTTTGACGGTAAAACGCTAATTGATTTAGAAACCGATACGCTAACTGAAAATGCTTCGGTTCTTTTAAGACTTGGTGCGGTTTGTTCAACGCTTCAAAACGACGCTACCGAAGAAGCTATTAAAAAAGCGTGCCTTACTTATAACTCACTTACAAATACCGACCTTGTAAATCTGATGCCTAAAATAGGGGAGATTCCTTTTGATTCGGTGCGAAAATCAATGTCGGTTATAACTATGATAAACGAGCGCCCGTTTGCCATTGTAAAGGGCGCACCCGAAATGCTTATACCTAAATGCCTAAACTGTAATAAAGAACAGATTTTAAATTTAAATAAGTCGCTTGCAGAAGATGCATACCGCATAGTTTGTATTGCAATGAAGCCTTTAGACGAAATACCCGCAAATCCGCAAGCCGATGAAATAGAGCAAAATCTTACATTTGTGGGGCTTCTTATATTGAATGAGCCTATCAGAAATAGTGTTATAGCTGAAATTGAAATTTGCAACAAAGCAAATATAAAAACAGTTATGGTAACGGGTGATAACCTATATACCGCTAAAGCAATTGCTTCAAAAATTGGGCTATTAAAAGACGATGACGAAGCTATTACCGGCGCTGAAATCAAAGAAATGTCTGATGAAGAGTTAGTAGCCATTATTGATAAATACTGTGTTTTTGCGCGTGTTTCACCCGAAGACAAGCTTCGTATAGTTAAGGCTTGGCAAGCACGTAAGGCAATAGTTACCGTTACGGGTGACAGTTTAAGCGATGCCGAAAGCTTAGCCGCTGCTGATGTTGGTTGCGCTTTAGGACAAAACGGTACTGATGTTGCAAAGGGTAATGCGGATATTATTATTCCTAAAAACAATTTTGGTTCGGTGGTTACCGCTATTAAAGAAAGCCGCGGATTTTTCGGTAATATAAAGAAGACACTTTATTATTTGTGCAGTTGTAATTTTGCTGAGCTTATAGCGCTTTTCTTAGGTGCATGCCTTTTTAAAGCACCTATTATAGCGGCTGCTCAGTTGTTACTCATAAACCTTTTAACCGACT
>JAFQOJ010000023.1 GCA_017403265.1 Clostridia bacterium | reverse complement strand
GAAGGCAAATAAAAAGCCCCTTTAGGGGCAGCCGGTGAAAGTGTTGCGGTTGGCAAACTTTTCGACGAGCCTATAGGCTCAGCCGGTCTTATGCCCTAAGGGGGCAGTGCATACTACCGGCACGGCCGGTAGTTATGATTATTCAAACTTTTTTGTTGCAAACAACGCAATTATATTATATAATAAAATTAAGAAACGGAGGGATTTTATGAAAAAAATTATTGCATTGGTTATTAGCGCTATTCTTATTATGGTAATGCTTTGCGGTTGCGGAGATACCGAATTTGGAAACAAAGCTACTGTTGAGGATTCGGATTATTTCTTGGATAGTGGTTATGAAAGTGAGACTAGTGATGAGTTAAGCGATACCGAAGAAGGTTCGCAAAATGAGGCGCTTGATTCACGCAAGCTAATAAAAGAAATCGATTTATCGGTTGAAACCAAAGATTACGATAATTATATTGCAAGCATTCGCAATAGCGTTAGTGAAAACGGCGGCTACATAGAAAACTCTAATGAGTCAAGTTATTCTAAGTTGAGAAGTTTTGATGCTGTTATCAGAATTCCCGTTGGAAAAGCTGATGGTTTCACAAAATCCGCCTCTGAAAATGTTACGGTTATTAGAAAAAGCGAAAATGTGGAAGACGTAACCGAGCGGTATGTTGATGTTCAGGCAAGAATTAAGGTTTATAAGGCTGAAGAAGAAAGTCTTATTGAATTACTGAAAAAAGCAAGTAGTGTTGAAGAGTTGCTTTCAGTTAAAGAGCGTCTTGCTGATATTAGAGCTCAAATTGAGTCTTACACAGCACAGTTGAAGAGCTTGGAAAATCAAACCGATTACAGCACTATAACACTAACGGTTGAAGAAGTAGAACGCGAAGTTAAAAAAGAAGGGTATTGGAACGGAATTTGGAACAATATAATTAAAGGATTTAAAAACGTTTGGACAATAATAACATCGGTATTTGCGTTCATAATATCGGCGATTCCTTATTTGATTCTTATATTAGCTATCGCTACAATTACATTTGTTTTGATACGCATTTTTAAAAAGAAAAAAACAGATAAGAAGAAATAATTAAATTTAAAAGGCTTGGAGATTCTCCAAGCCTTTTTTTCGCTATACAAAAAGGAGTGGCATAAGCCACTCCTAAATTGATTTGAATTATAAAATTATTCTTCAATGAATACAGCAGTACAGCCGTCAAGACTGCAAGTTCCGTTTTCTAAATTTGCGTTTCCAATAGTAAAAAGAATTTCGCCTGTTGCATCTACCTTTGTGGGAGCATTTTTGGGATTAATTATTACTAGAATACTTTCTTCAGCAGTGCTTCTGCGGTAGATTAGCGGATAACCCCATTCTAAGAATTCGATTTTAGCATTGCTTTGCAAGCATTCGTGGCTTTGGCGTACTTCTATAAGCTTTTTAATTAAATTCCAAAGTGAAGATTTGTCCGCCATTTGTTGTTCGGCAGTAGGTCTGTTTTGGTCGGGGTCTTGCTGTAAGTAAAGCTTATCGCTTTGGGCTGTACTAAAACCGCAGTTTTTCTCGCTATTCCATTGCATAGGGGTTCGAGAGCCTGTGCGGAAATATCCGCCCTCTTTAGAAACAAGGTTAAGATATTTCATACCAATTTCATCGCCGTAGTAGATGAAAGGCGCACCGGGTAAAGAAAGGATAAAGGCGAAAGCTAATCGCATTTGGGTATCGCTTAGTGTTTCGGAAATACGAATCATATCGTGATTACCTGAAGGCATACACATAAGCCCTTTACCGTTTGTATTGGAATAAACCTTTTTAAAGTTTTCAATAAAGGCGTTAAGGTTACCTGTACCATCTTCAGAGAAATACGGGTTTTCGCGGAATAGGTCTAAATAGTGCGTATTGCCGCAATGTAGGAAAAAGTCCATATCAAACCCTGCTTCCAGTGACCTTTCGGGTGTACCCCATTCTGAAAGTAAAGCGGCGTTTGGATATTCTTCTTTTATTATTCCTAAAACTTTTTGCCAAAACTTAATAGTACCTTTTCTTTCGGGGTCGTTTTTAATCATATATTCAGCCATATCAATTCTAAAACCGTCACAACCCATATCTAACCAGAAACGCATAATATTAAGTATTTCATTAAGGCTTTTTTGCGGACCTTCGGCATCCATTGGTTGTTGCCATTTTGGGTCTTCAATTTCGTAAAAACCGTAATTAAGAGCGGGTTGTATAGAGAAGTAGTTTACAACGCAACTGCCGTCACGGTCTGAAATTCCGCGTAAGGTTTTATAACCGGGGATTTCTTTCCAAACATCATCGCTCCAAATATATCTATGTGTGTATTCGTTTTCTTCTGCTTTCATAGATTCTTTAAACCAAGGATGCTCTATAGAAGTGTGACCCGGAACTAAGTCTAATAAAATATGTATATTTTTTTGATGCGCTATCTCGAATAAGCGTTTGATATCTTGGTTTGTGCCGTATCTTGGTGCAACCGAATAATAATCGGCAATATCATATCCTGCATCGAAAAATGGGGAAGTAAAGCAAGGATTAATCCAAAGGGCATTACATCCAAGATTTGTAATATAATCTAATTTTTCAATAATACCGTTTATATCACCGATACCGTCCCCGTTGGTATCATAAAAAGATTGCGGATAAATCTCGTAAAATACTGCATTATCCAACCATTTGACTCTGCTCATAATAAAAACCTTCCTTTTATATACTTGAAAATTTATATCTTTAAGTATATAATACTATTATGAAAGTTGTGTTTCTACAAAAATAATACTTATTTTTGATACTATTCTATTTTTTAGGAAGAGTGATATTTATAAATAATAACAAAAATTACGAAAACAAAATACATACAACCAAAGAAATACCTTATTCTTTTTATAAATGCGAAATATCCGAAAAATTTTTGAGTGTATCGCCCCACTGGCACCGCGAATTTGAAATAAACTATGTTTTAGAGGGTAGAGGTATTTATAGAATTAACGACAAAGAATATCACGCTGAGGAGGGAGATATTATATTTATACAGCCCGAAAATTTGCATTCAATTTACTTTGACGGCGGAATTCAGGTGTATAATACTCTTGTGTTTTCACCAGATATGCTTAGTGATGGCTCCAGTAGGGCTTACAATGAATATTTGCGACCTATAGAGGTTGGCGAAACCGAGATAACACCTTGTTGTTTTAAAAAGACTATGTTGGGATATGATGAAATAAGGGAGTGCGTGCAAAGTGTTTTCGAAAATGCGGATGTTTGCGCGCTTAATGACATAATACTTAAATCACAATTACTTAAACTTATGTATTTATTTGCTAGGTTTGGCTTTGTGAAAAAATGTGCGACAATACCAAGTAATCGTTCTTTGAAGCCAACGATGGAATATATAAAAGAACGCTATAACGAGGAGCTTACTATCAAAGAGTTGGCGGCGTTTTCTCATCTTAGCGAAAGTTATTTTATGGCACAGTTTAAAATGCAAATAGGTATTTCGGCAATCGAGTATATAAATCGCTTACGAATCGAAAAAGCACAAAATATGTTGCGTAAAACTACAATGTCTGTAACCGATATTGCGCTTAGTTGCGGATATAAGAATATATCTAATTTTAACCGTATTTTTAAAAAAATAACCGGAACAACCCCGCTTGATTTTCGTAAAGATATATAAAATATCGGGATAGGTTATAATGGTTAAGGTTGGTCGAAACATATATGTTTCGATGTAAAATCTCTGATTTTACAACAAATCTACTTTGAAAATTTGTCTTTATCCATCGCAATGAATGTTGTGCAAAATCAATTCGTATGATTTGATTTTGCCATAGCCACTTAAAAGTGGCTTGTCGAAGCGCTTTCTGGCGTTTCGACAAACTACAATCATTATTAATCTTTAAGTGACAAAAATAACCTATAAAGGAATAAAGTAACATTTTTGTAATTAGACATTACATATATATGGTGTTATAATCTAAATGGGAAGATTAAATTTCCTAATACACTTTAGAAAAAGGCATTAATATGAAAAGAATTCTATCACTTGTTTTGGCAGTTGTTATGGTAGCTGTACTTATGTGCGGTTGTAGTGAAGAATATGCTGTTAAAGTAAGTAAAAACGGAAAAACAAAAATCACTGTTATTTCAGCTATTCCTGTTGAAGTAATAGAGGATATGAAAAATCCTCAAGTTTCAGAGGGCGAAAATGGAGAGGTAAGTATGGCTCCTTCAATGTCTGAAGATGCGCTTTATGAAAGTGATACTCCGATTTTAGAGGACACTATTATTGAAGATGATAGCTACTTGGAATACAATTCTGAGGATGACTTATACGGTGGCTATAGTGAAGATAGTCTTGAAGATATGGAAATCAAGACTATAAACGGTGTTGAATGTTATGTTGGTGAAGAAACAGAGAGTTTTTCTTCTACAACTAAAGCTAACAAACACATGCTTAAAGAATATGGCGAGGATGGCGCCGGTTATTTTAAATCTTTTAAGGTTACAACAAAGCAGTTTACCGCTACTATGACACCTGACATTAATGGCGTAGCTGCATTAATGGGTGGCGGATGTGATTTATATCTTAGCATTACATTACCTTACACTATTACAAAGACAAACGGCGTACTTTCTGATGATAAGAAAACAGTAAGATTTGATATTCTTAAAGACGAAAAGATTTATGCGTACACCACAAAATCTGATAAGGGTAATAAGATTTACTTTAAGAAAGATTACTTAAAGTCAAATTCTTCAGTATATCTTAGTTGGAATAGCGTAAAAGGCGCTAAAAACTATAAGGTTCAATATAAGGTAAGCAGCGCAGATAAATGGAAGAGTGTTACAACCAAGAAAACTTCTATAACAATAAAGGATTTAAAAGCAGGCAAGAAATATAGCTTTAAAGTAACTGCTACTACTAAATCTAAGAAGTATACTTCAATAACCACAACCGAAACCACACTTAAAAAAGTAACTGCAACCGTAAAATCAAAAACCAAAGATTCGGTTAAGCTTACATGGAAGAAAAATACAAATGCTGATGGTTATAAGATTTACCAAAAGACTTCGAAATCGGGAAGTTGGAAAACAGTTAAAACTGTTAAAGACCCATATACCACAACCTATACTGTTAAAAAGCTAAAGTCTAATAAGAATTATTATTTTAAGGTTGTTTCTTACTCAAAAGAAAACGGTAAAACAGTTAAATCATCAGGCGAAACAGTTAAAGCTAAAACAAAGAAATAAGAATTAAAAGGACTTGGGAAATTTCCCAAGTCCTTTTAAAGTTCTGTTTTGTTACAGTGTAGTAAATCTAAATTTTCGGCGTACAGGTGTGAAACATCAGAAAAACATAATAAACGGGGGATAGTGATGCTATTCAGGTTGTCCGGAAATTCGATTACAGTTATACCTGTATGGGTTACTGTAAATGAATCCAATACGACATTGAGCGGTATGTTTAACATATCCGAAAGCCATACTATAATGAATGCGGCGTGGCAAAATAGTGCTACGCGCTCAGTGTTATTTTTTAGAATGCGGTAAGCGTTTCCCTCTCTTTTATAACCGAGCCGTTCTAAAAAGGCTTCGCCGTTTGCTTTAACTAGTTCTACTTCCGATTCCATTTTAGATACGTGTACCTCGCGCGCCCATTCTTCAATTGTTTTTTCAAGCCCTAAAAGTTTGCAGGTGTATTCGGCAGTATCTTTTGCACGTCCGAGTGGGGAACAAAAAATACGGTCAAGCCCTGTTTTAGCAAGTCTTTTGCTAAGCGCTTCGGCTTGTAGTTTACCCCTGTCGGTTAATGAGTCGGTTTCATATATCGGGTCGGCATGTCGAATCAGGTACAATAGCATTGTATTTCACCTTTAATTTATACTGTAACAGTTTCTTTTATTTCTTTTTTTGGTTTCTTTTTTATTTTATTTGATATTGCTAACGGTATATACATTACAAGCATTACAATAGGTAAAAGAACAGGGAAACCCCATAAGTGACTGCCTAAATATTTTTCAAAAAGCCCTAAAGGGTTACCTGTTTCGGGATTCATAAGGAACATAAAGTTTGTGTCCCATAAAAGATTTAGAAAATAGATAGGTATCGCCATAAGCACAAGCAATAATATAGCGCGTGGAATATCTTTTATATTTGGTTTAATATCACCGCTTGTTACTAAAATCAGGGGATATAAAACCAGTAGCATATGTATAACAAAGCTATGTATTGCAAAGAAATTAAGACAGGGAAGAGTGGTCCAATTTGGGAATAATAGAGCCAACATTGCACCGGGTATGCCGATATAATAAAGGAAATTGCGGACAATTTTAGTAATTTTGAAAATATCGAAGCTTATTAGAACTACATTTATTCCGCAAAGGTGGAAGGGAAGATGCCCTACACCAAAATCATTTACCGCTATAGCAACAATATTTTTAAGTATTTCAAAAAAGAGGACTAAACCGCCTAAAATTCTAAGCATAATAACCCTTTTTTGTGTGTTAAGCCTACGGTAAAGTATTATGGAAAAAGCAGACAATAAAGCAAAGGCTAAAAGCCAAAGCAAATGAGTGGCATCAAAAGTAGAAAAACCAACGCCCGAGGGAACATTTTCATTAGTTATGAAAAACATAATCATCACCTTGATCGTATTTTATCATAATTTGTCGAAAAAGTCACGAAAAAAATTATACTAAAAGGACTTGAAGAAATTTCTTCAAGTCCTAAAATTTTAATATTGACTTTCGGGGATTACAATGTCTTTAACCTTAAATCTGTCTACTGCAAAATCGTTAATTTCTGCCTTTAATTTTGCGATTTCTTTTTCGGAAGCTTTTAAATATTCTTCATCCTTTAACGAATGACGAAGGGTGGTATCTAAGGTTTCGAGGTAATATTTATCGCTTTCAATATCTTTTTTAACCACTAATTGAAGGTGCCCTTCTTCTTTGTCGTAAAAAAGCTTAACTTCGTCGGTATCCATTTTCTTAATATCGGTGTAGTTATGGCTTGTGATATCTAAAATTGAAGCATAAGGGTCTTTTGCGTCTGATTGCGGTAAATTATTATCGTCAGTAATTTTGTTATACTCTTTATAAACCTTTGCAAAGGTGGTTTTACCGTTTTTAAGGTCTTTTTCGTATTCTTCAAACTGTTCTTTGATTTTTTTGCGTTCTGCGTCTTTTTGCTCTTCAGTAAAGGTTACTTCTAAAACATCGGCTATAATGTAGTTGTTATAAAGCTCTTTCTTAACGGTTTTAGCGGCAATTTCCTTTTCACCGTCTTTACCGTAAAGGTGTTGGAAGTAAAGTTCTTCATAGTCGTTGGGGGTGCCCATTCCGAACATATAATATAAAGCGTAGTCGGTAATTTGTGAAGGAGCGCCGTCTACAAAGAATTTTGTAAATGTAGCTTGGCTTACACCGTTTGATTCAAAAAGCTGTGAATAGCTTTGCCAAATTGTAGAAGCATAGTATTCGGAAGCGGTCCTAGTGTCTGCATCAATTTCAACCTTTGCCTTTTCGCAGGCTGATTTGTAGTATGAAACGGTTTTTAAAATTTCAATAGCGCGGTCTTTTACCCAATTGTTAAAGCTTTTATCATCGATTTTTTTAGAAAAATAATCAATATCGGTGCTTTGCTGTTCTTCTTCGGTTAAGGTTTCATAAACCTCAGCCTGACCGTCTTGATAGGCGTTTATAAGAGCGCACATATAGTAAGCGGAAGTGAACTCGTTATCCCCAATAGTTACTGCAATTTCGTCTTTTTTGTGGCAACCGCAAATGCTTAGCACCATAACGGCAACCAAAAGCACGGCTGCTATTTTTTTAATAAATTTCATTTTAATAATCCTCCGTGTTGTTATAATGATTATGGTTTGTCGAAACGCCAAAAAGCGCTTCGACAAGCCACTTATAAGTGGCTTTGGCAAAATTAAATTATTATATTTAATTTTGTACGACACTCATTACAATGGATAAGGACAAATTTATAATAAAAATTTGTTGTAAAATCAGAGATTTTACACCGAAACAGATATGTTTCGCTTAACCTTAACCATTATTAACATATCAATTATATAACAAAAGCTTTAGAATGTCTACTAAAATTTATAATATTTCTCCTAATTTCTTTACAAAGTCGGCAATATTTTCATTTGCCGAAAGTTTAATAGAATATTGAGGCTTATCGGTAGCTAAAAGCCTGAATTTGTTCCCATAGTGTGCTGAAAGCTTTGACATAACCTCTGCTTTTATACTTGTTATATGCAGAAAAATATTATTTCCTGTTTGGGTAATTTCAGTAATATCGCTATTTATTGCCTTGCTGCGTAAAAGCGCTATATCTATAAGCCCCATAACAGCCTTCGGTGGTTCGCCGAAACGGTCGCACAGCTCGTCTATAACATCGCTTGCGTCGTCTTGGTTTCGAATAGCGGCTATCCGCTTGTATATACCAAGCCTTGCAGGGAGAGACGTGATATAGTTTTCCGGGATATGTGCTGAGATATTAAGGTCTACAGTGCAGGGTATATCTTCAGGAACTTCTATGCCGTTTTCTTCATTTACGGCTTGTGATAAAAGCTTTAGGTACATATCGTAGCCTACAGATTCCATATTACCGTGCTGCTCACCTCCTAAAATACTGCCGGCGCCCCTTATTTCAAGGTCGCGCATGGCAATACGGAAGCCCGAGCCGAACTCTGTAAACTCGCGTATAGCTTCAAGCCGTTTAGATGCAATATCACTAAGTTGTTTGTTTTGTGAAAAACAAAAATAGGCATAAGCACGTCTTGCCGAACGTCCAACGCGTCCGCGAAGCTGATGCAATTGTGAAAGTCCCATTTTGTCGGCATCTTCAATAATTAGGGTGTTGGCATTAGGTACATCCACACCTGTTTCAATAATGGTGGTACAAACCAACAGGTCAATTTCGTGTTCAACAAGACTTTTCCAAACATTAGAAAGCTCCTGCTCACTCATTTTGCCGTGGGCTATACCTATATTTACATCGGGTAGCTTTTGTTTTAGCTTTATAGCACAGCGTTCAATTGTATCTACTCGGTTATGAAGATAGTAAATCTGGCCGCCACGTCTGATTTCCTTATTTATGGCATCGGTTACAACACCTAAATTATATTCGCAAACATAGGTTTGTACAGGATGGCGGTCGCTTGGAGCTTCGTCTATAGAAGACATATCCCTAAGATTTGACAAAGCCATATTAAGGGTACGGGGAATAGGGGTTGCCGAAAGGGTTAGAATATCAACACTTGGGTAGTCTTGCTTTAGCTTTTCTTTTTGTGCTACGCCAAAGCGTTGCTCTTCATCAATTATAACAAGACCCAAATCCTTAAATTTAACATCGTTAGATATAATACGGTGGGTACCTACTACCATATCAAGCCTACCGCATTTTAAATCGGTTATAATTTTTTGCTGTTGTTTTGGTGTTACAAAGCGGTTTAAAAGCTTTACTGTGACAGGCATTTCACCAAAACGGCGGACAATAGTATTGTAATGCTGCATAGCGAGTATAGTTGTTGGTACCAATAACGCACATTGCTTACCCTCGCTTATGCACTTAAAGGCGGCGCGCAAAGCCACCTCGGTTTTACCGAAGCCAACATCTCCGCAAAGCAGACGATCCATTGGTACTTCGCGCTCCATATCCCTTTTAATCTCGTTAATAGAACGGATTTGGTCCTCGGTTTCTTCGTATTCAAAACGGCGTTCAAAATCGTTTTGAAGGTCAGTATCTTGCGAGAAAGCATACCCCTTTACCGACATACGCTTAGCATAGAGAGCGGTTAACTGTTTTGCCATATCTTTAACAGCGCTTTTAACACGCTTTCTAACTTTTTGCCATTCGCCACCGCCTAAACGGTTGAGCTTTAGATTGCCGTCATTTGCAGAGCCTATATATCTTGATACTAAATCAAGTTGGGTTACAGGCACATACAAAACATCGCTTTTAGCGTATTTGATTTTTATATAGTCCTTGGTTACGCGGTTATTGGTTATGCGGTTTATACCATCAAATATACCTATTCCGTGTATTTCGTGTACTACGTAATCACCTTTTTTAAGGCTATCTAGCGAGCCGATTTCCTGCCCTTTTTTGTAGTTGGCTTTTTTTCGTTTCTTTTCGCCTTTTATATAGCGGTGGGTTATTAGAATAAAACGCTGACTTGGTATTTCAAAACCGCTTGAAAGCCCCCCGCACGAAACCGTTACTACACCGTTTTTTGCGGTAGGTATTTGACTAAATAATGCGTTAACACCTTTTTCTTGTAATGAAGAGGTTAGCACCTTTGCGGCTTTTGGCTCGCCGGCTAGTACTAAAACACTACCACCCATAGATAGAATATAGTTAATATCTTCTAAAAGTACGTTGATATCGCCACTCCAAGCAGTAGAACGTTTGTAGTTAAAGTTTATAATATCCTTAATTGGTAGTTCGTAAGAACCGCGTGGGAAGTTTTCGAGTATTACTGCATTTTCGCAAGATTTTAAAAATTCAGATTTTGTTATATAAAGTTTAGATGTTGTAAAGTTTAAAAAGCCTTCTTCCAAAAAGTTTTCGGTATCGGTTGCGGTTTGAATCGCTATACTTTCAAATCGCTCTTTAATATTCATGGTATCGGCTAACACTATTAGCGAGTCTTTAAAATAATCGAAAACCGTATTGTTTTCGGGATAAATAAGCTGTAGATAGCGGTCTGGTAAAACCGAAATACCGTTTTCTAGCTTAGTATAATCGGCATCAATACGTTGTTTTTGGGTGTCTGTAAGCCGTTTGTTGCTTCTTATACCGTCTAATTTTTCTAAAAGGTTTAACTGATTATACATAATCTCGCAAGCAGGGGCGATTTTTATTTTTTCAACCGAGTCGCTTCTGCGCTGAGTATCAGGGTCAAAGGGAGAGATGGTATCAACTTCGTCACCCCAAAATTCCAAACGGTAGGGGGTGGGACTATCGGCGGGGTAAATATCGAAAATACCGCCGCGTACCGAGAAGGTGCCAACACCATCGCACATTTCACTTCGCGTGTAGCCTGCCATAATAAGCTTTTCGGTTAATTCTTCGGTAGAAATTGTGTTACCGCTTGCAATCTCGAAGGTTGCATTTTTTAAAATTTCAGGTGGTACGGTATACTGCAAAGCGGCGTCTAAGGATAATGTAAGCACGCCAAAATCCCCGCCTAAAAGTTTAGACAGGGTATCGATACGCTTGTGTTCATATTCTCTTGAGTAGCCTGTAATCTCGCCTATGCAGTAGTCACGTTGCGGGAAAGTAAGACAGTTTACGCCAAGCTCTGAAAGGTCACCCGCTATTTCTAAGGCGGAGCTTTCGGTAGGGGTGATAACCGTAATTTTTTTGCCCGTATCTTTGAGTAAGCTTGATATTACTGCTGATTTGTGCACAGAAGACAGTCCTGTACAGGCTAAGGGCAAGCGATTGTTTTTTACACTCTTTAAAAGTGAACAATAATCGCTGTCGCGGTTTAGTATGTCATTTAAAAATTTCATATCAGTTATTAAATTTGTTCATAGCCGAGTCTATATTTACGTTCACAATTTCAGCTAAGGCTTTGGTGGCTTTATCTAAAGCGGCATCTAATTCGGTTTGGCTTTCTTTAGGGAATTTAGAAAGTACCCAATCGGCTAAATCGTACTGCGGATGCGGTTTTTTACCCACACCTATTTTAATTCGCATAATTTCATTATTGCCTAAAAGTTCAATAATATCACGCATACCCTTTTGACCGCCGTCGCTACCGTTTCTTTTAATACGGATTTTGCCTATATCAAGGTTTATATCGTCACAAACTATAATAATTCGGTTTAAGGGGATTTTATAAAACCTAACAATTTGTGATACGGCGTCGCCCGAATTGTTCATATAAGTTTGGGGTTTTACTACAAGTATGCGGTTATCTTTAAGCCTACATTCGCCCATTAACGCTTTCATTTTATTTTTATTAAAATCGCCGCTATGTGTTTTCATAAACAGGTCTACTGTCATAAATCCAACATTATGGCGGGTATTTTCGTACTGAAGACCAGGATTACCGAGCCCCACAATTAACCAATCGTATGTAGATTTTTTAGAAAAAAACATTTTATCACCAAATTTAAATACTTTCTTGCTTATAATTTTATTACAAAAGTTTCAAAAAATCAATAAAATACATTATACTTTTTGAAAATCAGTTTATTTTAGCTGTTTATACGGTGGATTTTTATCAAAAACAATAATTAAAGACCGCCTTCGGCACGGATATAAAGAGTGTGTCACTGCTTACGCTCGCAATGACAAATTGTAGGGGAGGGCTCTGCTCCTTCCGTTAAATTTTATGTTGCAAACGGCGCGAGCAAGTCCACGCCCTACAAAAAGATTTTTCGTATCCGCTCGAAATCACGGGCAAATACCCTTTTTTTAGTATAGCGAAAGCTTCTTGATAGTTGCATGGATGTTTTACTGATAAAACTCCCACTGCCGATTTATTGGCAGCGGGAGTTTTGAATTATAAATCTATTTCACTTTTTTTGAATAGAAAATTATTTAATTAAAATTTATCTTTGCACTCTGCCTGAACCGTCACCGCCGGCAAGCTTTTCAACTTCTGATACGCTTACGCGGTTGTAGTCGCCTTCAACTGTATGCTTAAGAGCGGATGCAGCTACTGCAAATTCTATAGCATCTTTTGAAGATTTGCCGTTAAGAAGTGAATAAATAAGTCCGCCGCCAAAGCTATCGCCGCCACCTACGCGGTCAACAATGTGAAGGTGGTAGGTCTTTGAGAAGTAATAATCTTCACCGTCGTAAAGCATACCTGCCCAGTCATTATCATTTGCGGAAATTGAAGTTCTAAGGGTAATAGCAACCTTTTCAAAACCGAATTTATCAGCTAATTGCTTTGCAACGCTCTTATAGCCTTCGTGGTTTAATTTGCCGCCGTAAATATCGGTGCCTTCTGCTTCAATACCAAATACATCTTTTGCATCTTCTTCGTTAGAGATGCAAACATCAACATATTGGCAAAGCTCGGTCATAGCCTTGTTAGCTTCTTCTCTGGTCCAAAGCTTGCCTCTATAATTAAGGTCGCAAGAGATTTTAACACCGCGCTTTTTAGCAGCTATGCAAGCCTCTTTACAAATTTCTACAACATTTTCGCCTAAAGCTGGGGTGATGCCTGTAAAGTGGAACCAATCAGCGCCTTCAAAAATACTGTCCCAATCAAAATCTGCGGTTGTAGCCTGCTGAATAGCAGAATATTTACGGTCGTAAACACAAACAGAACCACGCTGTGAAGCGCCTTTTTCAAGGAAGTAAATACCAACTCTCTCACCGCCGCGAACGATTTTAGATGTATCTACACCGAAATAGCGAAGACTATCAACTGCTGCCTGACCGATAGCGTGCTTAGGTAACTTTGTTACATAAACGCTATCCATGCCGTAATTTGCAAGGCTTACTGCAACATTAGCTTCACCGCCGCCAAAGGTTGCTTGCATTTGGTCGTTTTGGAAAAATCTATAATATCCGTTGGGGGCAAGTCTTAACATTAACTCACCAAAAGTTATTACGCGTTTCATTATTTGTTCTCCTCCATTTTCTCAAGTGCTTCTTTTACGAAGAAACTGCCGCCGATAGCTTCAATTTTATCGAAGGCTAAAAATTCATTAATATTGCTTCTGTCTACACCGCCTGTGGGGATGAATTTAACCTGCGGAAATGGTGCCGACAAAGCCTTTAATGCTTTAAGTCCACCGTAAACATTTGCGGGGAAGAATTTAACAGTTGTAATACCAAGCTCTAATGCTTGCATAATCTCGGTGGGGGTTACGCAACCGGGGTAATAGGGGATGTTTCTTTCAATACAGATTTTTGCAACCGAAACTGAAAGTCCGGGGGATACAATAAACTGTGCGCCTGCTTTTAAAGCGGCTTCGCATTGCTCGGCATTTATAACTGTGCCCGCGCCTATAGACATTTCGGGATAGTTTTTGCAAGCGTACTCAATAGCTTCTGCCGCGCAAGCGGTACGGAAGGTTATTTCTGCGGTGTTTATACCAACACCCTTTAATGCGGTTAAAATTTTATCTGTTTCCGATAATTCTTTTATTACTACTACAGGGACAAATTTTTCCATTTTTCATTCTCCTTTTTATACACCTGAATATGCAGCAAAGCCTGCGTCTACTGGAAGAACAACACCTGTAATTGCCGATGCTGATTTATCATCACAAAGGAATAGTGTTGCACCTAGCAGTTCTTCTGCATTTACAAAGCGGTTTGTGGGCGTGCCGTTTAATATTTTAGTACTTCTCGCTGTTGGGGTGCCATCTTCATTAAAAAGTAGCGCCTTATTCTGAGCAGAAACTAAGAAACCTGGGGCAATAGCGTTACAACGGATACCTGTTCCTGCAAAGTGGGTTGCAAGCCATTGAGTAAAGTTAGAGATACCTGCCTTTGCGGCTGAGTATGCGGGGATTTTGGTAAGTGGGGTATATGCATTCATTGAGGAAATATTAAGAATGCAACCCTTTTTGTTTTGTACCATATCCTTTGCAAATTCCTGGGTTGGTAAAAGCGTTCCTTGGAAATTTAGCTTAAAAACAAAATCAACGCCATTAGCATCTAAATCAAAAAAGCTTTTGCCGCCTTCTTTGGCTTCGTGGTGATATTCGTTATCGGTTGTGGCTCTGGGGTTGTTTCCGCCTGCGCCGTTAACCAAAATGTCACAAGGTCCAAGGTCGGCTAAAACCTTCTCATGAACAGACTTAAGGTCTTCTGGGTCTAAAACATTGTTTTTATAACCCTCACAAACAAAGCCTTCTGCTTTAAGCTCGCAAGCTAATGCTTTTACAGCATCTTCATTAAGGTCAAGGGCTGCAACCTTTGCGCCTGACTGGGCAAAAGCTTTTGCCATAGCGCCGCAGATAAGTCCGCCTGCGCCTGTTACAACAACAACCTTGTCCTTGTAGTCAATGTTTATTGGAAGTTCAATCATTTTTTACGCCTCCTATTTATTATCAAGTTTATCAAGCATATCCCATACACCGAGCATATACATTATGCCAAGTGCTCTGTCGTAAAGGCCGTAACCCGGGCGAACATTACCAGGGCCTTCACCCCAAAGGTGTCTGCCATGGTCAGGGCGGATATAGCCTTCATAACCGCAGTCGTGATAAGCTTTTAAGATTTCTAAAATGCCTGTATCACCGTCACAGTCACGGTGGCTTGCTTCTGAAAAATCTCCGTTAGGGAAGTGCTTTACATTGCGAACATGAGCAAAGGCAATTCGGTCACAGTGTTTTCTTATAACTGCCGCAACATTGTTATTAGGGTCGGCATTAAGACTGCCTGAGCAAAGTGTTAAACAGTTGCAAGGGTGGTCAACCATTTTTAAGAAACGTTCAATATTTTCTTCGTTAATAAGAAGGCGGGGAAGACCGAAGATATCCCATGGCGGGTCATCCATATGAATTGCCATTTTAATGCCCGTTTCTTCACATATAGGCATTAAAGCCTCAAGGAAGTATTTTAAGTTAGCCCACAGAGTTTCGTGGTCAACATTCTTGTACGCCTTAAACAACTCGTCAAGCTTAGCCATACGCTCTGGCTCCCAACCGGGAAAAGACATATTGTACTTTTCGGTGAAATCCAGAATATATTTCGCCATAGCGTTATAATCATCTTGAATCATATTCTTTTCGTAAAACAAAGCGGTAGAGCCGTCACCTACGGGGTGGAATAGGTTGCTTCTTGTCCAGTCGAAAATAGGCATAAAGTTATAGCAGATTACCTTAACACCAAATTTTGAAAGGTTTTTGATGGTTTGAATGTAGTTTTTAATATACACATCCCTTGTGTGAAGACCGATTTTAATGTCGTCATGAACATTAACCGATTCAACTACATCCATATTAAAGCCGTAGGGTTTAAGCTGTTTTTGAACTTCTGCTATTTCAGCTTCTTCCCAAACTTCACCCGGCATTTTGTGGTGTAAAGCCCAAACTATGCTATCTACACCGGGAATTTGTTTGATATCGGAAAGCTTTATATTGTCGTTTCCCTCTCCGTACCAACGGAATCCCATTTGCATTGCCATATATTTACCTCCTTACGTATTGAAATATATTTTATACGCTTAGTATATCACAAAATTTTAGCAATGTTAATTACATATATTGTTTGACATATTGCAAATATTGCTGTAAAATAGGAGTGAGGTGATAAAATGCCTAAAAGATTTGACCCAAGGCAAAATATGAGTTCTGAAGATTTTGAGATTTTTCATTATCTCGATCCAGGGACCCGCCATATGGAAGCCCATTATCACGATTTTTACGAAATATTCTTTTTTATAGACGGTAATGTAGATTATTGGATAGACGGAAGCTTATATCATCTAGTCCCTGGGGATATTTTGCTAATACACCCAACCGAACTTCATAAGCCCGTACCGAACGCTGAAATAGATACATACGAGCGAATAGTTTTGTGGGTAAATAAGAACTATTTAGCTAATATTGAAAACGGTGTTTTAGAAAAATGCTTCGATAAAGAAGGACAAACTTACAACAAGGTACTCAGGCTATCTAACGAAAAACAAGAACAGCTTTTTTCTTTAGCGCACAGTCTGTGTGAAGAATATGGCGGAAAAAAATTTGCAGGTGATGTTTGCGCATATTCCTTGCTTTTGCAAATTCTGGTACAAATCAACAGGCTTACTCAATCAAACAGTCCTGTTGACAAGGAGGAGTATAATACTCCAACCCTTATTTCTGAAATTCTTGCTTATATAAATGAGCACTTCACAGAAAGGTTAACCTTGGATTCTATTGCCAATCACTTTTTTATAAGCAAATATCATATTTCTCACGAATTTAAAAATTCAGTTAACACAAGTCTTTACAGATATATAATAATGAAAAGATTAAACGCTGCATACACCCTACTTAGTGAGGGAAAGCCTGCAAACGAAGTTTGCACAATGTGCGGTTTTGGTAATTATACGGTATTTTTCAGAGCTTTTAAAGCCGAATTTGGAATAAGCCCCACCGAATGTGTAAAACAGTAGTGTTATTTTATGACGTTTCGCTCAGCACGAAACTCGGAGGGTGTTTTTCCAACCTTCTTTTTAAACAGCCTTGAAAAATAGTGAACATCCATAATGCCGCAATGAAGCGAAACCGTTTGCACCTGAAGTGAGGTGGTTCTAAGTAGATGCTTTGCGTAGGATATGCGCCTGTCGTTAATATATTCGGTAACTGTTTTTCCTGTTTCGCGGTGGAAAATAGTTGAAAGATAAACACCGCTTATATTAAGGTGTTTTGCAAGGGTACTAAGACTAAGTTCGGCAGAAGGGTCGGAATCTATTGCGATTACCGCCGCTTTTACAAGTGGGGAGTAGGGGGAAGAACGCTTTCTTACAAGTTGGCAGTAGCTTTTAAACATTTCGGTCATAAGCTCGTTACCCTGTTGAATAGACGCAAAAAGCTCAATTTTACGGGCAAATTCGGAAGAGAGTTTATCAATATAAATTGGATGAACGCCGCCGCGCTCGGCTGCTTTACGAAGCAAGGTATTCATAATAATACTGTAGTTTTTAGCGTTTCTGACAGGGTCGGCAACCCGTTTTTCAAAAAAGGCATCATTAAAAGCGGAAAAAAGCTTATTCAGCTTGCTTTCGGAACCCATTGCTACAGCGTCAAGAATTTCGTTTTCAAAGGCATAACGACGCTCCATCGTTTTAGTATCTGAAAATATTTCATCAAGCTCACGACCGCTGGCTTGCGCAAAGGGAGACTGTTCAAAAACGACATCACTTACAATATCAACTATTTCATATTTTCCGCCCCACATTCTTTCGCAAAAGGAATCTAAAAATACATATATCGGGCTGTACGGGGATAAAACAGGAAGCGTACCGCAAAATTCGTTCACCATTTTTTGATGTCTCGGTTCAAAACCGTTTTGCTCACAAAGCTCAAGTATACGGGTTTCGCTTAACCTTTCCTGCAAAATAGGACCTATAACTACAACGCTGCGACCTGTGCTTTTAGGTAGTAAGAAGGCATTATATAAAAGAGAGAAAGAATCCTTAAATTTGTAAAGTGTGTTAGGTTTAACTGAGCGGAGCATACTTTCAATATTACTCTGACGAGAAAAGATTTTCTCAAAAAAAGGAAGGTCTTTTTTATCTACAGAATTAAAAATAGTGTCAAAAGGGGATAAAACCGTTACGCTCAAACCGCATTTTTGAAGTGTTT
>JAFQOJ010000022.1 GCA_017403265.1 Clostridia bacterium | reverse complement strand
TAAAAACTCCTCGCCGTAGACCTCTGCAGGATATATTCCGCAAAGTAACATTCCCATATCAACGAAGGCATACGGAATATACGCCGAAAAGAGAAAATATGTATTGCTTTTGCTAATAAGCAATATAAGATTTATCACTGTAAAAACTACCACCAACAATAAATTGTTGCGCGACCTCTTATATTTTGTCTCAAGCATATCTCTGTTTGAGACGGTGTTTAGTGTTGGCATGAAAATCCCCCTTAAAATTTTAAAATATTGCCAAAATTATTGTATCACTAAAGATATATAAAATCAACACGTGTCAAATTATTTCTTTTTGACAACACTATTATATCTGTATTAAAGATATATGTCAATATCTTTATTACAGATATTGCATAATAATTACGGGGTGATTT
The DNA here is from genome assembly GCA_017403265.1 of Clostridia bacterium. Classification (GTDB taxonomy): domain Bacteria; phylum Bacillota; class Clostridia; order Oscillospirales; family Acutalibacteraceae; genus UBA737. The sequence continues at coordinate 14,673 of JAFQOJ010000022.1, read as the reverse complement.
TTATGCAGTTTAAAAACCTACGCGGAATTAGAGAAGATAATGATATAAAACAAAAAGATATTGCTAAATATTTAAATGTATCACAAAATACCTACTCACAATATGAAACCGGCGCGATTTCTCTAACTGCAGAGATTTTAATTAAGTTAGCCGATTATTATAACGTAAGTGTTGATTATTTGATTGACAGAACTAACAACCCAAAATTACAAAAATAATAACTCCCACTTGCGATTTTTTGTGAATAATCTGCACATAACTGATAGTGGGCTCTTTTTAAAAATTATTGCTTACAAAAATCAATATTTGGGTCTTGAAATTCATAAATTTATAAAATTGTAATTAATCTACTAAAGGGAGGCGCCTCTAAATGAGGCGCCTCCCTTATTACTTTAAACTACAGGTTATATTTAATTTTTAGGCTTTTTAATGCGATTAAGTTGCTTATTAAGCTTTAATAGTTCTTCTTTGGTGAAGCTGATATTCATCATTCCCATCATAGAAGAAAGTCTAAGCACTGTAAATCCGCCCATCATTTCCATAAGACCGCCATCGGCTGATTTAAGGTCTACATCAAAACCGCCCGATTTATTATCTGCGCCCTTCTTTTTGCCCTCGTTCATCTTCTTTTTAAGCTTAAGACCCAAGCGAACAAACCAAAGCTTACCTCTGGGCGATTTCATAATATCGGCAATTTTATCATTAAGCGAGAAACGTCCTTCGGGGGCATTAACATCAAACCAGTTAAGAACCGCTCCCTTTTCAACAAGAACATAATCCATATTGCGCTCTTCAACCTTGCGGATTAAACTTTCATCAGAAAGGTCACCCGCGCGCGCAACGATTTTGCTTTCGCCAACATTAGGAACTTCAAAATAGAAGAAATGATCCTCGGCGGTCTTTTTGCCGATGCTTTCACCGTTTACAAAAAGCTCTACCTCCGGCTGATTGGAATAAACCGTAATTTTGGTTACATCCTCAACACGGTCAACATACCTTTTAGAGCAAACGTGAACGAATGGTTCATCAGAAAGCCAGGCTTTATAAGCATAGAAAGCGTCCTTTTTATACTTTCTATCCATTGTGATAAGACCCTTGTGATTTTGTCCGTTCTCGCCGCCCTCACTACGAGCATCGGCGCCAAAATCAAACATATTCCAAACGTGAGTTGCCCAAATATATTTACGTGTGAAGAACTGTTTAATAAGCTCCTCATGATAATATGCCTGATACTCCTCGGTATAATCGCCCTGCTTAGGCTCGCTTGTGTGCCAATTAAGAGCCTCACAACCGTATTCAGAACAACCAATAGGAATATTGGGGTGGGTGGCGTGGAATTTATCAAACCAAGGTCCATTCATAGTGGTGTCGCCACCATACCAGCCAAAGTAATGATTATAAGAAACAAGGTCGGGGATTTGCAAATACGGGTCATCCATTTTGCACATTGATACAGCAGCAATGGTGGTTAAACGGGTTTTATCCATTTCGTGAACTAAATCATTGAGAATTCTGTGATTTTCAAGTAAATCATCATCAGAACCGCCAATAGAAATCTCGTTAGAAAGACCCCATACCACAATAGACGGATGGTTATAATTCTGAGTTATAAGCTCCTTCATTTGGGAAATGGTGTTTTCACGACCGCCCGGCATATGCTTTGAAATGTATGGAATTTCAGCCCAAATAACCAAGCCGCGCTCATCACAAAGATCATAGAAATATTGGTCGTGTTGATAATGGGCAAGTCGAATAGTGGTTGCGCCAACCTCACAAATAAGGTCAATATCCTCCTTATGATGCTCAGGAGTAAGTGCGTTGCCTACGCCCCATCTATCCTGATGGCGAGATACGCCGCGAAGAGGATATTCCTCACCGTTAAGGATAAAGCCGTTGTCGGGGTCAACCTTAAAGCTTCTGCAGCCAAAACGACTGCAAACATTATCTACAAGCTCATCACCCTGCTTAATTTCAACCTCACAACAGTAGAGATAAGGGTTTTTGCGACCATGCCAAAGATTTACATTTTTAATTTCAAACGATACCTTTAAATCGGTAGTTTCTTTTTTATCTAATTCCTTTTCCTCTGCATCGTAGATGGTGTAAACAAGCTTTTGGTTAGCTTCAAAATTCTTTACAAAAACCTCAACCTCAACCTTTGCATCAGTCTCTACGATTTCGGGAGTTATCATAATACCCTTACCGCCGTAGTAATCTAAATCAAAGTGTGAATTGTTTACACAAATAAGGTTTACATCACGGTAGATACCGCCATAGAAGGTGAAGTCTGCCATTTGAGGATAAACTGTATCACTTGGTGAGTTATCTACAATAACGGCAATCTCAGTTTCATCTGAAATGGCTTCGGTAATATTCACACGCCAAGTTGAATAACCGCCATCGTGATGTGCCAACTTCTCTCCGCCTACATAAACATCAGCCGAGGAATTAGCACCACGGAACTCAATGTAATAGAGGTCTGCTTTCGGTAGGTCGGCTTTTTTGATGGTTTTTTTGTAAAGGCAGCTGCCGCGGAAATAATCGTTACCGCCATCCTGACCGTCTACCGCATTCCAAGAATGGGGAATATTTATGCTTTCCCCTTCGTTTAGCGAAATGTCTGTTGTATCTTTCACAAACAACCAATCGCTGTTAAGATTTAAAATTTTTCTCATTTTAGTACTCCTTGATTAAATGTATTACTATATTTGTTTATTCTTCGCCGCGACCTAAATCTGCAGTCATTTTCTCCAAGGTCTTTTTATCAAGATTGTAAACAAGGCCAAGACCAACAAACTGTAAAATGGCGGAGAAAAGGAAGGTTGCAGCTACAATGTAGCGCATATTAATTGCTACTTCCCAAAGCTGATTGCCCTTATTTGCGCCAACATAGCCAAAAGCAACCATAATAATAAGAACTAAAGAAGGACCAGCGCCCTGTGCTAATTTACGGAAGAAGGAATGAAGTGAGTAAACTGTACCCTCCTCACGAACGCCAAACTTCCACTCGTTATAGTCAATAGCATCACCCATCATAGCCCAAGAAACAGTAGAGTAAATACCAAGACCAAGTGAGAAGAATAACTGACAAACAACGTAGATAATAAGGTCAAGCTGAGTGTTATCAGGGGTAATTACAAAAAGTCCCAAGCCTGCAACAATAGAAACAATAGAGCCAAAGGTTGCGAGTTCCTTTTTACCAAACTTTGCAACCATATTTCTTGCAAGAGGGGTGAAAACCACGATAGGAATCATAGCGAAAAGCTGAACAATACCCGAAATTTGTACGTTTTTAAAATAAGATTGGAATATAACAGTAACGGCGGTGGTAGCGCCCTGCATACCAATAAACATACCCATAGCGGCAATAGTAGCACCTACTGCAGGGCGATTTTTCATAAAGTTACCAAAAGCCTTTAATACGTTGAATTTAGGCATTTCTTCGCCTATAGCAGCATCGGTATTAACACGGATTTCGGTATTTCTAATCATAAACTGGAAGCAGATAAAGCCTAAAACACCCATAATAAGCGCCGCAATAAATACACGCTCACCAATAAGGTTGTTATCTTTATCATAAATAATAAACGGGAGAATTACCATTGGAAGCATATTTCCAAAGATTGAGCCTACCGAACGCCAAGCGGAAAGAGAAGCTCTATCCTTAACATCGTTAGAAATGAGCGAAAGAAGCGAACCGTAAGGAACGTTAGCAACGGTATAAAAAGCATCCCAAACAACGTAACCCGCAATAAAGATTATAAACTTTGCCCAGGTTGGAGCGTTGGGGAAGGGTAAGAAGCAGCAAGCGCCGCCAACAATAAGACCAATGGAGCCTACCCAGATGTAGGTTAAGAATTTATTGTGCTTGTATGTGCGTTTATCCGAGTCGATAATAGAGCCAATAAGCGGGTCGTTAATAGCGTCCCATACCTGAACTATGATAAGCAATAAAGCGTACCATAAGTCCATACCCATAAACTGTGTCCAGAAGATTGACATTGTGCCCTTAAGCGCAAAGCTCATATTGCAGCCTAAGTCGCCTGCGGCATACGCTATACTGTCGCGTATACCGAATTTGCGATGCCCTGAAGAATCTAGTTGCTGATTTTTCACTATATCTCTCCTTTAAAATTTTTATAAGTATGCCTTAATGAATATAACATATCCAACAAAAAAACGCAACATCTATAATATAAAATATTCATTATTACCAAAAATTACATATTAAAAACGGAGGTGCTTTATAAAAGAACCTCCGTTACCATAATTAAATTATATCATTTTAGATATTTCGGATTTATAAACGGTATCTCCGCCGTATTTCATAACAAAATCAATATATCTTTTAGCTTGTTCGGCGTTACCTTTTTGCAAATAAACTTTTGCGAGGTTGTAGCTTGTACTAACCTGCCAAAGGTTGCTTTTTGCCTTTTCCATCATCATTAAAAGAATTTGTTCAGCACCTTCAAGATTACCTTTTTCTATTTGAATTAAAATCTTTTTCATTGTATAAAGGTCAAACAAAAGATTTTTTTCTTTTGCAAGATTTTTAATTTTGGGGTCATCTATGCATTGTTTCATATCTAAAAGCACCCTTTCGGCACTTTCTAAATCACCAAGACAAATATAAGCACAAGCGAGATTGTTAAAATACGCTCCCCTGTTGTTTACCCCTACCGAACCCTTTCCTAAAAGCTGCGGATTTATTCCATGCAGTAAATTTAAAGCCTCTTGATAGCTACCCATATCTAAAAGGGCAGCAATCAAATTCATATTTACCGTATAAAGCGTTTTGGCGTTTTTACAATTAATTCTAAGCTTTTCTAGCTCCGAACGATACTCTGCTATATTACAATTAACTTCGCGAATTTTATTAAGAGCATTGAAGCGTTTAATGGCAATACTCTCAATCACAATAGCAATAATAAACGGCATTATCAAAGCCCAAACAATCGGTCCCACTTTTTCTTCCCATCCACCATATGCGGCAAGGGGTATAGCCACCGAAAGTGCGATTGCATAATACGCAATCTTTAAATCTTTATATAACTGAAACATAAATTATTACCCCTTTTCACAAAGACTTTTTGCATATTCAAGCGCATCATCAATATGCGGCCTGAAGTTTTCTTCGCCTAGTTTTTGAATAAAGCCTGCCTTTTTAAAGGACTGCATAGGTTGCTCATTAAGGTGTGAGAATATAACCGTTATACCCTTTGCCTTGCATTTATCACAAAGCTCCTCTAAAGCATTGAGGGCGGTTGCATCAACCGAGGGAACACTGCGCATACGAATTATAAGGCATTTTGTGTATTCCTTTGTTGTGATGTTAGCAACTCGGTCGGTCATACCAAAGAAAAGCGGTCCGCTTATTTCAAAAACACGTACTTCTTTTGGTACGTCGGCAAGTTTGTAAGAGTCGTCCTCATCTTGCTCGTACTTCCAGCTGTAAACGTTGGTTTCTTCGCTCATACGCTTCATAAACAAAATGCAGGCAAACACAATACCAACGCCGATAGCCACTACCAAATCAAAGACAACGGTCAGGGTGAAGGTTAAGGCTAATACTAAAATGTCACTCTTGGGAGCTGTTTTTACAAGGCGAACTATTGGCTTCCACTGACTCATATTATAGGCTACCTGAAACAAGATAGCGGCGATTGTTGGCATTGGGATTAGTGCGGCATAAGGCATTAAAAATACCAGAATTAAAAGCAATACTATAGCGTGAACAACACCTGAAATTGGGGTTTTACCGCCGTTATTTATATTAGCGGCGGTACGGGCAATGGCGCCTGTTGCGGGGATACCGCCAAAAAGCGCAGAGCCAACATTACCAATACCCTGAGCTATAAGCTCCATATTAGAACGGTGCTTAGAGCCTGTCATACCATCTGCCACAACACAGGAAAGAAGCGATTCAATAGCGGCTAAGATTGCTATTGTAAAGGCATCGGGCAATACATTTCGCAAAAGGGTTAAATCCATTTTAGGAAGATTTAAGCTTGGGAGCTTACTGCTAAGCTCACCAAAGGTGCTTTTTATGGTTTGAACTCCTGCACTTTCAGGAAGGAGCATTACCATAACTGCGCCAACTACAACCGCAATAAATGATGCGGGGATTTTTTTGCTGAGCTTTGGCCATAAAATAAGTATTAAAAGGCTAACTGCACCAACAAGCACTGCCCACCAGTTTAAGGTAGATATGTTTTCAAAAAATACTGCGATTTTTTCAGGTGCTTCTATAGGAGATTTACCGCCAAAGCTTACACCAAAAAAGTCCTTAAGCTGACCTATTAAAATTGTAACCGCAATACCTGCGGTAAAGCCTGTTGTAATTGTGTAGGGAATAAATTTAATAAGGCTACCTAGTTTAAAAATTCCCATTAAAACAAGTAGTAGACCTGCAACAATGGTGGCAAGTGCCAAGCCTTCCATTCCGTTTGCGGCAACAACGCCCGCAACAATGGTGGCAAATGCGGCGGTAGGACCTGCGATTTGCACCTTGCTTCCGCCAAAAATGGAAATTAGGGCGCCCGCAATAATGGCGGTGTAAAGACCTTCTTCAGGACCAACACCCGAAGCGATTGCAAGAGCGATAGAAAGCGGCAAAGCGATAATTGCAACTATAATACCTGCTACAATGTCCTTTACAAGCTTACCGCCGTTATAACCCTTAAGGGTGGTAAAAAGCATTGGGGTAAATTCTTTCATGATTAATTCTCCTAATTGAGATTTTTTGTTTTTTAATATTCAATCTTTAAAATAACGGGCGTGATAATATGAGCGGGTTTATTAAGCACATATTCGCCGTTTTCTGCCTTATATTCAACGGGGGTAAACTCGCCGTTTAAATCTAATTCTAAAATATTAGATGGCTTTTTATCTAAGCAGAGTCTGATATTATCTACAGGGTCCATACTTACGTTAAAGAGTGCGCAGAAAAGGCTACCGTCTTCCATATCTGCGGCTTTAAGGTAAATTTCATCATCATCGGGAGTGTAAACGGGTAAATCACCGTATTCCTTTAAAAGAGATATAAACTGATCTTTACGAGTAGCATTAAGGAAGCCAAAAGCGGTTGTGTAATGGAATTCGGTTTTAGCATCGCCCGCAAATACAATAGCTGTACCGCCAAGGCTGTTTTTATAAGCGGTGCTTGCGGGGGGCATATCATCTCTATCCTGACCGTTAGATACAACAAAGCATCTGGTTAATACCTTTACGCCATCAGAGATAGGCTTAATCTCACGCGAATTTGTTTGCCTATTAACAAATCTTTTTTCATTATCTGCAAAAAATTCTTTGCTAACAAAGTATTTGGGAGTTTCAAAAACTTCTACGCCTAATTCTTTAGCAAAGCCACGCTCACAAAGTTTTACGGCAGCTCCACCATCAAGCACAAGGGTGCCTTTAAGCATAGCTTTAATTTTTTCATCATCAAACAAATCGGTCATTGAGCCATCTAAAAATGTAACTGCGCAGTCATCGGAAGAAAAATACATTGGAATACCAAGTCTTTCTAACACGCAGGTGCCCCAACCACTTACCGAGTTTGATTCTTCAAAGCAATAGTCGGGTTTGCTTGAAAGCGGTATGCCTGCGCCGCGCCATTTAAGAGTAGGAACGAGGGCAGACAGGGCTTCATACCATTTATTATACTTACCAAGCACCTCGCGATATTTTTTACCGCTCTGTGGCTCAAAAGTGGTAAGTCTTGTTATCCAGTGCTTTGCGCCCGAAACGCCTTCTAAAATTGTTCCAACAAAGTGAGAGTGAAGTGACATTGCACCGGTGCTATAACGGTTTTGTGGGCAGGTGTCGGTTTCGGCTAGGAAGCTATCAACCTTACCTTGACCCTTAAGTACTGCCATTTGAACTGCGGCGCGCATAAAGATATTTGAAAATCTTTTAGTGCCTACGGGGTGATAGTTGCCGTTATTTATACGGAGAATAACGGGGTTCCCTTTACCTGCCATTGTTGTAGCAATTTCGGTAGCCGCTTCACAGCAAGGACCGACGCAAGAAAATGAACCGGGGATTTGTGGATTAACCGAATCAATGCCCTCACGCATATATTTAACGCACTCTCTTAATGACTCAAGCTGAGTTTCAACAAAGGCATCACGGTATTTTTCATCTTCCTTGGTTTTGCCAAAAACGTGAGCCGCAATTTCTTCCCTTGTTTTTCTAACGCCTGTTTTTCTTTCAAAAGCATCTAAATGCATACCACAAGCACAGCCCTTACCCTCACGGATAATAAGGCGGAAGTCATCATCAAGCATAATATGGTCGGGATTATATGATGCTAAAACGCTAAAGGCGTGGCGGATATATTCTCTAAAGCCTTCATCATAAGGGCACACAACATGGGCTTCTTCGCCGTCTGTAAGATTTACAACTCTATTAAAGGATGACGGTTTTGCGAGTGGATAGCCGTGGCCGATGGTACACTGCGCTAAAATACCGCTTTTAAGACCCATAGCATCTAAACGTTCTTTAAATTTGGCGTAAATTTCACACTGTCTTTCTGCCTTGGGAATAACTGGGTCGCCTTCGGGCACAAGTTGCATTATAAAAAGTGCCATAGAAGCGGTGCCGTTTTCATATTGATATTTTATATCCTGACAGATTTCATCAATATGCTCCAAATCAAGCGGCATAATTGAAAAGTTAAACATAATGCCTCTCCTATTATTTGATTTTTTTAAGATTTGCAATTTTATCTCTAAGCTCGGCGGCGTACTCAAACTCAAGCAATTTCGCCGCCTGCTTCATTTCTTCGGTCATTTTCTTTATAAGCTCATCACGCTCTGCCTTTGACATACGCTTAGCATCGGCGGTTTTAACCTTTTTAGAGCCGCCCATTTCAATAACGTCGCGCACACCCTTAATAACCGTTTTAGGCACGATGCCGTTTTTTTCGTTATATTCGGTTTGAATTGTGCGGCGGCGCTCGGTTTCTGTTATTGCGCGCTCCATAGACGGCGTTACCGTATCGGCGTACATTATAACGGTACCATCGGCATTACGAGCCGCTCGGCCAATGGTTTGAATAAGTGAAGTTTCACTGCGCAAAAAGCCCTCTTTATCGGCATCAAGTATTGCAACGAGCGATACTTCAGGCAAATCAAGACCTTCACGAAGAAGGTTTATACCCACCAAAACATCAAACACGCCAAGTCTTAAATCGCGGATAATTTGCATACGCTCAATTGTATCAACATCGTGGTGCATATACCGAACCTTTATATCCACATTTTCCAAAAACTCGGTTAAATCCTCTGCCATTTTTTTGGTAAGGGTGGTAACAAGTACCCTTTCGCCCTTTTCGGTACGAGTGTTTATTTCGCTTACCAAATCATCTATCTGACCCGTGGTAGGCTTAACGATTATTTTGGGGTCAACCAGTCCCGTTGGGCGAATAACCTGCTCTACAACTGCGGCGGAGTTTTCTTTTTCAAACTCACCAGGAGTTGCCGAAACGTAAATTGCCTGATTTATTTTACCGTAAAATTCGTTAAAATTAAGCGGTCTGTTATCAAATGCAGACGGAAGTCTAAATCCGTAATCTACCAAATTTTCTTTTCTTGCTCTGTCACCGCCGTACATACCACGTATTTGCGGAAGCATTACGTGCGATTCATCCACAAGGAGTAAAAAATCCTTTGGGAAATAGTCCAGCAGAGTGAAGGGTACACTACCTTCAGGACGGCGGGAGAGAACCCTTGAATAGTTTTCAACGCCCTTACAGGTGCCGATTTCTCTGAGCATTTCAATATCATACTCGGTGCGCTGCCTTATTCTCTGTGCTTCAATAAGCTTGCCTTGCTCGGTGAAATATTTAACCCGCTGCTCCATTTCTTCATAAATTTCTGTCAAAGCTTCTTCCATTTTTTCGGGAGAAACAATATAGTGGGTTGCGGGGTAAATTGCTATATGAACAAGATTTTCCTTAACCTCGCCCGTTAGCACGTTTATGGAAGTAATTCTGTCTATCTCATCGCCAAAAAATTCTACTCTTATAGCATTTTCGCCCGAATATGCGGGGAAAATTTCTACCGTATCTCCCCTAACGCGAAACTTATTGCGAACAAAATTCAAATCGTTCCGCTCATACTGCAAATCTACAAGCTTATGAATAAGCTCATCGCGGTTTTTCTCCATACCCAAGCGGAGCGAGATTATCATATTGCGGTAATCTATGGGGTTACCGAGCGAATAAATGCCCGAAACCGAAGCCACGATTATAACGTCACTTCTCTCCGAAAGCGAACAGGTTGCCGAGTGGCGAAGCTTATCTATTTCATCATTTATCGCCGAATCCTTTTCAATGTAGGTATCGGTACCAGGAATGTAGGCTTCGGGCTGATAGTAATCGTAGTAGGATACGAAGTACTCGACACTATTGTTTGGGAAAAACTCTCTGAATTCGGTACAGAGCTGGGCTGCTAGGGTCTTGTTGTGCGCTAAAACGAGAGTTGGTCTATTAACATTTGCTATAATATTCGCCATAGTAAATGTCTTACCGGAACCCGTAACACCTAGTAAAACCTGCTCTTTCAAACCGTTTTGGATGCCTTCTGTTAACTTCTTTATAGCTTCAGGCTGATCACCTGTTGGTTTGTAAGGTGATACTAATTCAAACTTGTCCATAGCAGCTTTAGCCCCTCCTTTTCTTAAAGATAATGAATACTTTCTCCGTAGCGATTCGTCACTTCAAATAGGTCTTATGACGAATTTAGCAACAAATATTTGCACTTTTTAAGTTAGTATACCACAAACGCAATTAAAATGAAAGATTTTCGCGTGAACTTTCTTAAAAACCTTCTCTTCATTTATTGCAATAAGATTATTATATATGGCGTTTCATTTGGCAAGTAAAAAACCATATAATTTCCCTCCCAACATACGTTTCAGTAGAGTATTGCTCAAAAAGCTCTGCTTGTCAGTATAAACATTGTTTATTGGCCACTCGAAAAGCACTTCTTCAGGCAGTATTTCAGCAATAAATGAATCCATATAGGATGAGCAATCCTCTATTATCTTTTTCATATCGCCATACACATCAACTGAAATTATTGTTTTCGCATGTCCAAGACTAGACGAAATTGCCTTTAATGATACATCATCCTTCATAAGCAGTGTAGCGTATGTATGCCGGAGATCGTGAAAACGGATATCCGGCAAATTGCTTTCTCTTAACAACTTCTTAAAGGGTTTGTATATGAAAGAAGCGCTCCGCGGTCGTCCATAAGTTGAGCAACAAATGTAGTTCAAATCCTGAAATTGGTTAGACCTCCTACGCTTATTTTTCTCATACCGTTGACGCTCTTCCATAATAGAATTGTAGACAAGATTTGGCAAGTAAATTATACGATCACTTGACTTTGTCTTCAGAGGAATCTCCTGTTTTGTTGCAGTTTTAGGCGTTATAGTGTCTCTATTCAGATCTCTCCCCAATTGCCGCTGGATATGAATTGTTCTATTCAAATAATCAACATCTGAATACTTTAGACCGAGTATTTCACTTTTTCGAAGACCAAGCAAACCCGCAAAAAGTATCGGCAAATACATTGTTGTGCCTCTGCTGATTTCTATTAAACAACTTAACTGATCGATAGACAGTGTGTTTTGTGAATCAATGTTAACGTTGTGATAACCCTTATTTGAATGTTCTGCTTTAGGGATTCGAATGCCATCTGCAGGGTTACAAGCAATATAGTTATTCTGCTCTGCATATCTAAGGGCCGTTTGGATAATAACCCGGCTCAGTTTAGCAGATTCTAAAGAATGCTGTGATACCGCTCGATATAATTCAACAATGTGACCTCTATTTAGTTTTGAAACCATTATGCCCCCAATTTTCGGAATGATATGATTCTTTAAATTATAAGTGTACGTAATGTAGGTAGAAGCCTTGATTTTAGGTTTCATCACGTCATTTAACCACATATCGAAATATTCGCCAACAGTCAATGTTTCATTCAATACATACTTTCCACTATACAGCTCAGCAATAATTTGATTTCGCCGCATCTCCGCATCTGTTTTCTTCTTGTAACCACCGATTTGTTTTCTTTGATTAGTACCGTTCGCATAAATAAACACTATACGGAATCCGTATTTATTTCTCATTTTCAGAACTTTTCCAATCTTAAAATCGACATAGTTATTCATTAATTTTCACCACTTTCATTAACGGGAAATGTTTTGTTAATGAAGCGCAAAATCTGTTTATTTCCTTCCATCACATCACAATAGTGCTCGAATGTTGTATGGATCGAACTGTGCCCTAGCAATCCAGATATTTTTTCTAGTGCAACACCTTTCTCCAGTAACACTGTAGCAAACATATGTCTAAGGTCATGTGCAGTTATCTTCGGAACGCCACTTTTTTTGCATGCACGAATTAATGCATTGTTAAAAGCAGACAGGCTATGAGCTTCTCCAGTCTTCTGACAGGAAACATAATCATGGTCATGATAATCCCTTCCATATTTAACTTTATTCTTTTGAATTCGTTCTTTCCTTCTTTGCAGTTCAATTGAAACGATCTCAGGAATTCTTATAGTCCTATAACTATTCTCCGTTTTAGGGGCCTTTTCAATCAATCTTTGTCCAATTCTTTTGCCACTTTCATCAAAAATATATTCGTTGGCTAATTGTCTTGAAATTGAAATAGTTCTGTTTTCAAAATCACAATCAGAAAATTTGAGTCCCAGTATTTCCCCCTTGCGTAAGCCGCATAACAGTCCTAACATGGTTTCCGTCAACCACTCTGTATTACAAATTACAGCCATCAATCTACGCAGTTGATCAATTTGTAGAATTGTAGTCTTAGTCTTGCCCCTGGGATAAGGTTTTGTGCAAACAATTGGATTAGTGTTAATAAAACATTCAGCCACTGCATTTCGCATCGCTATATTCAGTAACTCACGCGCCTTATTGGCAGAAGATTTTGTATAACCGGAAATGCGTTCAAGTAAGGCATCGAAATAGTCTGCATTGCAGTATCTTACAGGAACATCTCCCACATTCGGCAAGATAAAATTTGTAAGAACAATTTCATACACCATCCGCGTCGAGGATTCGATTGTAGGTACATATACATCATAAAACCAATACTTCAAATAGTCAGAAAACATCATATCCCCACGACTTGAAGGATACAAACCACGTTTCTGCTTTTCAAAATCATTTAGCATTCTTTTGTAACTTTCCCTGGCCTCTTGTGCAGATTTAAAACCACCCTTCTTGCTATATCCAACGGAGTAATCTTCGCGAAAATATTTAGTTCGATGATACCACGATCCGTTGTAGAAAAATGCGTCACTTTTTGTTTTTGCCATGTACAAACACTCCTTTATAAATTTGGTACAAAAATATTGTACATGGCATTAAGAAAAGCAAGTAAAACATATTTTGAATTTTCTATTGTATTGCAAGTTGCGTTATGTTATAATATTCTTGCACAAATGTTATACTGCGATAAAGAGGTTGATTATATGAAACACTCAGATATTATAAAGTCCATCCGGGCAAAATTAAATTTAAGTCAAGCAGATCTGGCGGAAAAATTAGGTGTAAGCTTTGCGACAGTAAATCGATGGGAAAAAGGTCATTGCGAGCCGTCTCAGATTGCCTTAAACGCAATCAAAAATCTTTGCATGCAAAATAGCATCGATTACTCACAATACGAAGGAAATAGTTATTATATCGGTAGCGGTTCAATATTGCTGTATCACGGATCCAAATCCGGTATTGATGGCACAATTAAGCCTATTAGTAGAGATCGGTGTGATTTCGGCAAAGGATTCTATATGGGAACTGATAAAACGCAACCGTTAACTCTTATTTGTAATTACCCTGATGCTAAATTATATACAGTAAATGCCAACCTAGACGGGTTGAAAGTACTCGATATTGAAGTGGGCATTGATTGGGCATTACTTGTTGCCTATAACCGTGGAAAAATGGAGTCTGCTAAAGGTACTTCCATATACAAAAGAATTGCAGAAATGGCTGACGGCTGTGATATGATCATCGGTTTTATCGCAAATGATAGAATGTTCGTTGTTCTAGACCGTTTCTTTAACGGAGAAATCACCGATGCAGCATTGATAAACAGCTTATCTGCATTAAAGTTAGGGAAACAGTATGTAGCTCTTACAGAAAAAGCCTGCAAACAGATCGAAATCGTTGAAGAAAAGGTACTTACGGAAAAAGATCGAGAAGATTTGAAGTACGAGAGCGAAGAAAACCGAACAAAAGGCATCGCCTTAGCCAACGAAATATGTATGAAATATCGCCGCGAAGGTCTGTTCTTCGATGAAATTATAAAGGCTGGTGAACGATATGAATGAGCTTAACCAACAGCAATTGCAAATGTGTGATATTCAAGGAAGACTCTTCGAGTTGTCCCTCAAAAACGGATACGACTCCCCTGCTTTCATTAAAGCATTTATGAACAGCAAGGCCGCTGTTGCATTAGACGATACCTATGATCGCCTTCAGTGGGCTGGAGAAGAATACATCCTTGAAGAACTTAATGAAGAGGTCGGTGGTCTTACGCCGGCAGGAAAAACCTTTTCTAATGAGGTCTTGTATTGGACAGGTTATACCTATCGATATTGGCACTATTATACCGGAGAATCCAGTAAAGAAATT
>JAFQOJ010000004.1 GCA_017403265.1 Clostridia bacterium | reverse complement strand
TTTTTTGAGAAGATCGGCGATTTTCATTTCCCCACTCCTTTCAGAATCGTCTTTATTATATCACAAAGTATTTAAAAAGTAAATTGCCGCAGTATAAATCTCCTTGTTTTACAGATACTAACAGTACAAATTTGTAAAGCAAGGAGTTTTTATATATGAAAGCAACAGGAATAGTTCGTAGAATAGAGGCTTGTGTTATAATAACACAAAAGTGCTATAAAGCATTATAAATACTGGGGTTTCGGGAGTTTTTTGATGAAAAATTTTTGGCGAAAAACAGCACATTTTGACCTATACATAGCAAAAGCGAGGGGAAATTCCCCTCGCTTTTGTGGTTAGTTATTGTTTAATAAAGCTTGATTTATGAACTTGATAACGCCTTTATATCTGCTGATTTCTGCTAAATCACATTCGCCATAAAGAGGTGGAATCATAATTTGATTACCGACAATAGCAATATTTATGATACCCTCAACTCTGGTTAAGTTTCGATTGGCATTTTGGGAAAGAAATTGATATAATGCATCGTTTAATACATCGGTGCAAATGATATTAAATCGCATCATATTGCCTGCTTCCATTCGATTTACCCACTGCGATATATTCAACTCTTTATTTGCCTTTTTATTGATGCGGTCTTTAGCGTTATCAAAATCTTTCTTATTGAAATTATCCGTTCTATAAATTACGGTTCTTAATTTGAAACTTTTCTTTAATCGGAAAAATCGAACATTTTCTGATGCAGATAGTTGATTTTCTTCATTTGTTAAATTCTCAAAGATACTGACGATTTTTTCAAAAGTTAAACTCTTATCAGCATTAAAAATAACAGGTCTATAAATGTTTTCTTTTGCCTCTTTTTTAGCAGTATGACTACTGTGTATGAGATATACAATGCAAATAGTAGCAATAGCGAAAAAGATGATAGCAACAAAAGACGGAACAAACAAAAACAAGATTCCAAAGCCGATTGAAATTATTGCCGATAGGATAGCAATTAAGGAAAGTGTTGATCGTCTCTGGAGTTTTTTAATATGTAATTTAAGTTCTTCGTTCAACTAAATCACCTCATTTAATTTATTATATCACAACCGATTCAAAAAGTAAATCTTGCGGTATATTTCTCCCACAATTACAGATAATAACAACACAATTTGTAATTTAAGGAGAAATGTATATATGAAAGCTACAGGAATAGTTCGTAGAATTGACGACCTTGGTCGTGTGGTTATCCCAAAAGAAATCCGCCGCACGATGAGGATAAGAGAGGGAGACCCGCTGGAAATTTATACAGGGACTGACGGCGAGGTTATTTTTAAAAAATATTCGCCGATGGGTGAAATGATTGGCTTTGCGGGTGATTTTGCGGTCGCGTTGGCAGGCGGTTGCAATTTGGCGGTTATTATTTGTGACCGTGACCGATGCGTTGCGGTGGGTGGCGCGTCAAAACGCGACCTGCTTGAAAAATCGGTTACTCCCGAGCTTGAAAAAATCGTTGAAGACCGAAGACTTTTTGTAAACAAAGACGGCTCCTCGCTTTTTGCGCTTGCGGGGTGTGAGCAAAAAATCTGTGTTGCGGCGCCTGTTATTGCGGCAGGCGATATTGTAGGCTGTGTAGTACTGCTTGCGACCGAAAATGCCGACAGCGCCACCGACAGTGATATCAATCTTGCAGAGGTTGCGGCGCGCTTTTTAAGTATAAGAAATGAATAGTAACACATTTGACAAAAAAACAAATGCAGAAAACGGCATCTTACCGTTTTCTGCATTTAAATTTGCAAGTTAATTACATATTTTCCTGAATATATTCAACAACCTGACCTACGGTTTTGAGGCTTTCGATTTTTTCGTCAGGAATTTCGATTTCAAACTCATCTTCAATAGACATAAGCATCTCAACAACGTCAAGACTGTCGGCTCCGAGGTCGTCAGCAATGTCGGTTTCAAGAGTGATGCTGTCTGCATCTGTATCGAGCTGTTCTGCTAATATCTTTTTCATTTTTTCAAATACCATAAATATGTCCTCCGTATCAGGCGAAGTCCCGCCCTGTGTTTTTATTTTTTTCTTATATAAAAATAATATGTGTTATTACGCTTTTTGTCAATAGTTTTTTGTAAATTTTATATGCAGATACCAAAAAAGCATATTGCTTTTTATTTGCTTTTTTGATAAAATATAAAAGGAATAATATTACAGATGGAGGTATTTTTATGAAAGCCATCATTAACGGGAAAATCATCCTAAAAGACCGTATTGTCGAGAATATGTCCCTGCTTTACAGCGACGTAATCGAGGGAATTGTGCCTACCGATATGATTCCGTCTGACGCCGAGGTTATCGACGCGTGCGGTGGATATATATCCCCAGGTCTTATTGATATTCACATTCACGGTTATCTTTCAAAAGACGTGTGCGACGGCGACCCTGATAGCATCCGCACCATAGCCGGCGGCATTGTCAAAAACGGTGTTACAGGATTCTTGCCCACCACAATGACGGTTGATATGGCGGTTATTCGTAAGGCGCTCGAGGTTTGCCGTGATTTGAAGGAAGAAAGTAAATCTTGGAACGGTTCGGCTATTTTGGGCTGTCATGCCGAGGGTCCGTTTATAAGCGAGAGCAAAAAAGGCGCGCAGGACCCCAAATACATACTCAAGCCCGATGCTAAATTTGTAAAAGAATATGCCGATATAATCAAAATTATCACACTCGCTCCCGAATGCGATACCGAGGATTTTGCCGCTATACGCGAAATTGCGCGCGATACCGACGTTGTAATCTCTATGGGGCATACAAGCGCCGATTATGACACCGCAATGGCAAGTACAAATGTTGGCGTGCGCCATGTAACCCACCTCTTTAACGCTATGACACCCCTCGCGCACCGCGCACCTGGTGTTGTTACCGCAGCTTTTAACAGCGATGTTACCTGTGAGGTTATTGTTGATACCTTCCACGTTAACAGTTGCTTCTATGATTTGCTTTATAAAATAAAGGGCAGAAAGCTCTGCTTTATTACAGACTGCTTACCTGCAGGAGGCCTGCCCTATGGCGAGTACACCTTGGGCGGTACCAAAATTATTTATAACGATATTGTTTGCCGACTCGAAGACGGTACAGTCGCAGGCAGTGTGTTGCCGCTTAATAAGGGTGTTTGGAATGTTTATACCAACTCAAACATACCACTTAATGAATGCGTAAACGGCGCGACACTTAACCCTGCTACTGCAATTGGTATTGCTGACCGCAAGGGCTCGATTGAAGTAGGTAAAGATGCTGACATTATTATTACCGATGACAGCTTTAATGTACAAAAAACCATTATCGGAGGAGAAATCAGATATGAAGCTTAAAGTAAATGCAAAACTTGACCCAAAATTTGCCCCAATGTCTATTGTTTGCCGCGAAATGCGCGAGGCAACCAAAGACGATGGCCAAGACATTGTTATTGCTGTAGAGCGTAACAAGGGTTACACCACTACATATAAAACCCGTATCTTCAAAGACGGTACAGGTAAAGATGACCAAAACTATGCTTTTGTAGAGCGTATTGTAAAAACTCTTTTGTGGGTTGCAGGTGGTTTCAAAATCATAATTGCAGGTAGTGACGTTGTTGCCAACAAAATCAAAGAAGCTTACAGCTACGGCGGCGCACGTGATTTTGACGTTAAGTTTATGGAACGTGTTTATGAAGAAAAGTTCAGCGTTGAAAGTGTTGCTCTCGCCGATGCGCCAAAGGATAAGTCATCTGCATCTCCTGTTGGCCGTCATCTCGACGGATGCCGTATCGGTTTTGATGCGGGCGGCAGCGACCGTAAGGTTAGCGCTGTTATTGACGGCGAAAGCGTATACTCTGAAGAGGTTGTTTGGTTCCCCAAGACCAATTCCGACCCTGAATACCATTATCAAGGTATTTTAGATGCTATGAAAACAGCCGCTTCAAAAATGCCACGCGTTGACGCTATTGGTGTTTCAAGCGCAGGTGTTTACGTTGACAATCGTATAATGGTCGCTTCCCTTTTCTTAAAGGTTAACGACGAGGACTTTGAAAGACGAGTTAAAAATATGTACATTGATGTAGCACGTGAAATCGGCGAAAATATTCCGATTGAGGTTGCAAACGACGGCGACGTTACCGCGCTTGCAGGTGCTATGAATCTAAATGACAATTCGGTTCTCGGTGTTGCTATGGGTACTTCTGAGGCCGCAGGCTATGTTGACCCACAGGGCAACATCACAGGCTGGCTTAACGAGCTTGCTTTTGCGCCTGTTGATTTCTGCACCGAGGCAATGGTTGACGAGTGGTCGGGCGACTACGGTTGCGGTGTTAAGTATTTCTCTCAAGACGGCGTTATCAAGCTTGCTCCTTACGCCGGTATTGAACTTGACGAAAAGCTCTCACCCGCTGAAAAGCTTAAGGTTGTACAAGGTCTTATGAAAGACGGTGACGAAAGAGCGGCAGCAATCTACGATACCATTGGCGCATACTTTGGTTATGCAATTGCTTATTATAGTGAGTTCTATGATATTAAACACGTTCTTATAATGGGACGCGTAACAAGTGGTAAGGGTGGCGAAATCTTACTCGAGCGCGCACAAGAGGTTCTTGACAAGGAATTCCCCGAGCTCGCAAAGAAGATTAACCTTAACATTCCTGATGAAAACGCACGCCGCGTTGGTCAGTCTGTAGCAGCCGCAAGCTTGCCGAAGATTAACTAATAACCATAAGCTAAAAGGAGCAGATTTTTTAAATCTGCTCCTTTTTTACTTTAATTTGATTTTGGATTATTTGTTCTTCCTAAAATATAATCAGTAGAGGTTTTATAAAAATTTGCCAAAGCAATAACAAAACGTGTTGGTATTTCTCTTTTACCTGTTTCATAATTGCTGTATACCCTTTGGTCTATACCGAGATATGCGGCAATTTCCTTTTGTCCAAGGTCTTTATCTTGGCGCAAATCTTTTAATCGAGGATAATACATTTTTAATCACCGTAATTAGTATATTTTACTATCAAATAATAGTATTGACTTTACTATTGTTTGATAGTAAAATATCTTTGTAGAATTATTTCCCTATATCACAAAAACTACAAAATTACAAGTATTGCAGTTTGCTAATTTGCAGTGTAGAATAAGTATATGCAATACCAATTAAAAAGGGGGTTACAATATGGAAAAGAAAAAACCATCAACCGTAAAAAACAGTTTGTATTTTCTACGGATTATTTGGCACACGTGCCCAAGTAGCATATTTGTACATTTTATAGTTTTTCTAGAGTATGGCATGTGGGTTTTTAACTCGGTAATATTTATGCAATATTTATTCGGCGCAAACACCGAGAACCGTAGTTTCGGCGAAATACTAACATTTATTTGGTTTGCTACAATTCTTAGTATTATTGTAAATATATTCTATTCTTGGCGTTGGAAAAATGCGTTTCCTAAAATGCTTGCCAACTTAACTTACGGACTAAGTAGTAAACTTTTCAAAAAAGCACAAACCGTTGATATTTCTTGTTATGAAAACCCCGATTTTTATAATACGTATACTCGCGCTGTTGGTGTAGTAAGTCGGAATGCCCGAGAGTTTCTTAACCACTTTTCAGTGTTTTTTGCTTCGCTCTTTGCTGCTATTTATGTAATTATTGTAATGGTAAAAATTACTCCGTGGGCGCTGCTTTTTATTGCGTTTCCCATGGTGGGCAATATTGTATTTGGCAAAAAGATAGGCAAGATAAATTACGACATAAACCAAGAAAACACTTCTGCTAATCGCAAAGCCGATTACGTTAATCGTGTTGCATTTTTAAGAAACTATGCAGGCGAACTTCGTGTTACAAATATTTTTTCTGTATTAAAAAATGCTTTTATAAATGCTGTTGATGAAAGTGTAGTAAACGATAGAAAACACGCTACAAAAAGATTTTGTTTTGATATGCTTCGTAGCATATCGCAATTTGTTATCGGTTATGAGGGTATGTGGCTTTGCGCCGCAATACTTGCTATAAATGGAACTATTAATTTAAGCCAATTGGTTGTACTGCTTAACTCTATCGGCGCGGTTAGCTGGATGCTTCGTAATTTTGAAAGTTCTCTTACCGGTCTTTATACCGATTCTCTCTTTATTGAAAATTTAAAAACATTTTTGAATTTTGAACCCAAGATTGATGAATCAAAAGGGGGGTTAACACCACCGAAAAAAATAGAAACTATAGAACTTAAAAATGTATCCTTTAAATATGACGAGAAAAAGGATTATGTTATTAAAAATATATCATTTACATTGCGCGCCGGTGTACGACACGCATTTGTTGGCGTTAACGGTAGTGGTAAATCAACACTTGTTAAATTACTGCTCAGATTCTACGATCCACAAGAAGGTCAAATTTTACTAAACGGCGTAAATATTAAAGAGTTTGATATAAAGAAATATCGTGAGTTAATTGGTGCCGCTTTTCAGGATTTTGCAATCTTTTCGGCAACTGTTGCTGAAAACGTTATGTTAAAACCGATTTATAACGATGATGAAAAGACGATAGCGGTACAGGCGCTTAAAGACAGCGATGCTTACAAAAAGATAGAAACTTTACCGAATAAAGAAGATTCTATTTTAACACGCGAGTTTGACGATGATGGTATTGAGCTTTCGGGCGGTGAACGACAAAAGATTGCTATCGCGAGAGCCTTTGCAAAGTGTAGTCCTGTGGTTATCTTGGACGAGCCATCAAGCGCGCTAGACCCTATTGCCGAGCATCAGATGTTTGAAACGATTTTACGCCTTTGTAAGAAAGATAAAAAACTTTCGGTTATAGTTTCTCATCGTATGTCGTCTGCTGCTGTTTGTGAAAAGATATTTGTTTTTGAGAACGGTTCTTTAGTAGAAGAGGGTTCTCACAAGCAGTTATTACAAAACAATGGTGTTTACGCACTACTTTTCAACAAACAGGCAAAAAATTATCAAACGGAGGTGTACGACGCTTATGAAGGATTATAAACCACAACACAATACATTTTCTAATGTATGGTTTGCTTTTAAATGTCATTTCAAAGCGGCACCGTGCTATACCGTTTTTACACTCTTGCAAACCATACTGGGCGATTTGATAACACTGTTTGAGCATGTGTTTTTACCAGCACACATAATAAGTTGTGTTGAGAAAAAATCGCCTATTAGCGAGGTTTTAGTTTTTTTAATACCTATTGCGTTAGCGGTTATTTTAAAAGTTGGCCTAACACATATAGTAGGCAACTATATTGCGCCGAAATCACTTGCTAAAATAAATAAGTACATACACCTGAATTTATACGAAAAAGCCGTATCAATGGATATTGCCAAGTATGATGACTCAAAATACTATAATGATTATGTTTGGGCAATGGAATATTCGACATGGCATTTGGATCAAGCGGTAAATCAATCTCGCCAATTTATAAGTAATATAGTTGTTGCGCTTGTTTCGGGTTCGTATGTAGTGTCGGTGGATATACGGGCTTTAATTGCATTGCTTATTGTTGCTGCGATAAACCTTACTGCTAATATCATTTTAAATAAAATAGATATGAAACAATGGGAGGAATTAATGCCCATTTGGCGCAAACGTAACTATTCTAACCGCGTTTTTTATCTTTCTTATTTTGTAAAAGACTTGCGAATGGGCAAGATGAATGAACGATTAGAAAAAGATTTTAGCGAATGTCGGGATGTAATTAACAGCACAACGGACAGATATTTCAAAAAGTTTTTACCATTTGAATTACTTAACTATCCTTTACACGATATTGTTTTAAAAGGCGTTTACTTAAGTTATCTTTTCTATCAGGCATTTGTTAATAAATTATATGGTTTTGGCATGCTTTACGGCATTTACAATGCAGTAAGAAATATTAACGATAAAATTATTAATTCTATGCGCATTTTCCCCGAACTACAATGGGATAGTAAGAACATAGATAAAATCCGAGTTTTCTTAGATGCAAAAAATGAAATTTTGGATGATGGTACAAGTAAAATTTCAAGCAGTGGTGATATTGAACTCGAAAACGTTCACTTTACTTATCCTGGCAATGACACACCTACTATAAATGGAATTTCAATGAAGATAAACCAAGGTGAAAAAATTGCCCTTGTTGGCTTTAATGGCGCGGGCAAATCAACGCTTATTAAGTTAATTTTGCGCCTTTATGACGTTAATAGCGGTGTTGTAAAATTTGATGGTAGACCAATTGCCGATTATCCACTACAAAAATATCGTGGTGTATTTAGCACACTGTTTCAAGATTTTCAAACTATTGCCGCTACAATCGCGCAAAACATTACTATGGATAATAGCGAGCTTGACGTGGATAAAGCGCACAATTCGCTTGAAATGGCTGCTTTTAAGCAAAAATTTGACACACTGCCAAAAGGATTTGAAACCCAACTTACAAAAGAGTTTGATGACAACGGTGTAAACCTTTCGGGCGGCGAAGCACAAAAGTTGGCGGTTGCTCGTGTGCTTTATGCAAATAAAAACATCATCATTCTTGACGAGCCATCGAGCGCGCTTGACCCGTTAGCCGAGTATCAACTCAATAAGACGGTAACCGAGCTTGCAGGTGAAAAGACTGTAATAATTATATCACACCGCCTTTCTACCACGCGGTTTGTTGATAAAATTTATATGCTTGAAAACGGTCAAATTGTTGAAAGCGGAAATCACGATGTGCTCTTAAAACAAAACGGTAAATATTCCAAAATGTTTAAATTACAAGCGGAAAAATATCGATAATTTCTACAAAATAAAAACCGAGCAAATTGCTCGGTTTTTATTTGTTTATATTCTCGTAATTTCTTATTATTAACCTTTCGCCGCGCCATGTATATGGGCGATTGGTAGTGTCTTCACCTAAAATATATTCGTTACGATAACTATCTATAAATTTATTTATATAGGTCAAGTTGGTTTGCTTATTCATAGGACAGGCATTTTGACAAATATCACATCCCCACAAAATACGGTTATCCTTTAATTTTTTTAGTTCTTCCTCGGTGACCTGTTTTTTCTGACTTGTGTTTGACAGGCAGCTTGCTTTATCAAGACCTATCGGACAGGCGGCTTTACATTTGCCGCAATGGTTACATTCGTTATAGCCGTTTTTACAATTAATTTCAAGGTCGGTGACAATCTCGCCCAAAAAAACAAAGCTTCCGTAATCTTTTGTAATCAGTAAGCCATTATCCCCCTTGACACCTATGCCCGCCACAGCGGCGGTGTGCACCTCAGGTATGGGGGAATTGTCACAAAAATGCTCAAATTCATTTTGAGTATAAATTTTCTTCAATTTTTGGCAGACTTGCTTTAGTATATCGCCGACCACCGTATGATAATCGGTGACTGCAGCATATCTGCTTAAAAATTTGGGTGGTTCGTTCTTTACTTTATAGGGGAAGGCGCACATTATAATCGTTTTTGCTTTTTGTGGTATGCGATTTTTTGCTCTGCAATCAAGCAAATGCTCTTTTACATCACTAAAAGCGCAAAAACCGACATTTTTAATGCCGTAATCGCCTAAAATGTCGGTAATTGTTTTTTTTGTCATTTTCTTACACCCTCAAAAAATTCGGTGAGTAGTCCTTTGCACTCGTCTTCTTTTATACCGCCGTAAACTGTTGTATCTTTAGCAAACGGTAAGTTCATTAAATTTGTAACCGAATCCATACATCCCATTGTTTTATCATAAGCGCCAAAAACAACCTCTTTTATTCGCGCGTTAATAATTGCGCCTGCGCACATAGGGCAAGGCTCCAAAGTAACATAAATTGCGCAGTCGTCGAGCCGCCAATCACCAAGCGTGTTACAGGCTTGATTTATTGCCTCGGTCTCGGCATGAGAAAGCGCGTTTCTTTTTTGCTCGCGCATATTATAACCCTCGCCGATTATCTCGCCGTCTTTAACAACGACAGCGCCTACGGGCACTTCGCCGTGCGCGGCGGCGGTTTTTGCAAGCTCTATAGCCCTTGTCATAAAACGGCTTTCCATTTGAAATTTCTCCTAAATTACAAAATAGCTTAAAGATTCAATGAAATTAAATACAACGAACAGAATTATTGCCAAAGAGGTAAAAAACCACGTGTATTTTTGTTTTTCTGTGATTATGTCGTCCTGCTTTTTAAGGCTGTAGTTTTCTTCGCTGTTTTTTGAAAGCAGTAAAACGCCCACAATCGCAGCAATAAGACTGATAACAAGATATACAAGATACAAAAGATTTTGCATATTTACGGTTATTACACTTTCTAAATAAGTAAATATTACCGAAACCGCATTGTTTGCGCAATGTACTGCAACGCTAACCCATATGCTACCTGTTTTTACATAAATATAGCCTAAAATAAGACCAACCATTACAGCAAAGGGAATTTGCTCAAAATTGCCGTGCATAATACCAAATACTATAGATGATGTTATTATAGCAAAGCCCTCACCATATTTTTTTAGCAGACCCAACACAATGCCGCGGCAGGCAAATTCCTCTACCAAAGCGGGAACTATTGCCGTTGCAATAAAGGTAAGCAAAAAACCAAAAATACCTTGCGGATTATCGCCAAAATTGACATCATAATCTATGCCAAAGCCCTCAAATATTGCAGACGAATAATTCATAGCAATATTTGCAAACGAGCAAAAGCCTATACCAAAAAGCACAAACGGTAAACCTGTGCCGCTTTTTGCTTTTCCAAACTGTATCGTTTGGTCAATTCTTGCTCCCACGCATTTTGCAGCAATAGTGAACGGTACTAAAAACATAAGGCATGACAAAATTATCTGCAAGATCTGTTGCATTGCAGGATTTTGTGACAATTTTATTGCATCGTTTAATTGCATACCGAAAATTTTAGTAGTAAAAAACAGATATACAACTGACCACACAAAGCCTATTACTGAAAGGCAAATCGCGGGTATTCCCACAACAAGAGCCAAACGGCGAATATCCTTTTTTTTGCGGTACTCTTCGGGTATAAAACCGTAAGGATTACTTGGCGCTGCAGGTATTTCCTCCTGCGGCGCCTGATTTTTCTCAAATTGCGGTTGCAAATTAAAATTATTGTTTTCTTCTAACATAGAAATACTCCTCTTGAATATTTCCTCAAAACCTTAAATTTATAAATATTTATTATTCTTCATTTTCTACCGTTCCCGCATCTGCGTCGGCTTCTTCGGGGGTGTCGTTTACTTCTGCTTCGTCGTGCTCTGCTTTTGCAACCGACAGTATACGCTCGCCCTCAGCGACACGCATAACTCTTACACCCTTTGCAGGACGCGCAAACTCGGATATAGTATCACCGAATATACGGATTACTATGCCGTTAGAAGCAATCATTATGATATCCTCGTTTTGTTCAATCGGCAATACTGCGGCAACGTCGCCGTATTTTTCTACCTTATAGTTGGTAAGACCCTTGCCGCCGCGCGACTGCAGACGGTAATGAGATATCGGACTAATACGGCCGTATCCTGTCTCGGTAACGGTAAGAATACGTGTATCCTCTTTGCAAAGAGCCATATCCACAACAATGTCGTCATCTGCCATATTTATAGCCTTAACACCGCGGGCGGTACGTCCCATAGAACGCACCTGATGCTCGTTAAAGTGAATTGCCTTACCCTTTTTGGTAGCGACAAGAAGATTGTTATCGCCGTCGGTCATACGTACGTGAGCAAGCTCGTCACCCTCGTCTATAGATATAGCAATAATACCGCTCTTACGCGTATTCTTAAAATCAGAAAGCTTTGTACGCTTTACAACACCCTGACGGGTAATCATACAAATATATCTTTCGTCCTCGTCATCTGCGGTTACAGGGATAATAACATTGATCTTTTCTCCCGCCATAAGAGGTACTACATTTACAAGATTCATACCCTTGGCAGTACGTGAGCCTTCGGGGATTTCGTATGCCTTGATACGATATACTCTACCCAAGTTACTAAACAGCATAATACGGTCATGTGATGAGCAGACAAACATATTCTCAACGCTGTCTTCCTCGCGTGTAGTCATACCCGTAATACCGCGTCCGCCACGGTGTTGAACGTTATAGGTATCAGACGGCAAACGCTTGATATAACCGTTGACGGTTTTGGTGATAACGCACTCTTCAAGCGGAATAAGGTCTTCAATATCAACCTCTCCCGCAACGTCGGAAATCTCGGTACGGCGCTCGTCACTGTATTTATCGCGAAGATTAAGACTCTCAGTTTTAACGATATCAAGAATTCTTTCACGCGATGCGAGAATTTCATCACACTCTTTAATAAATTCAAGCTTTTCCTGCAATTCGTCAAGAATTTTCTGCTTTTCAAGACCTGCAAGCTTACCAAGCTGCATTTGAACGATAGCTGTGGTCTGAATATCGTCAAGACCAAATCTCTCGGATAATGTTTCTTTACTTTCGGGAATAGTCTTGCTGTTACGAATGATGGCTATAACTTCATCAATAAAATCAAGCGCTATCTTTAAGCCTTCTAAAATATGCGCGCGTTCAGCCGCTTTTTTGCGGTCAAACTCGGTACGGCGGCGGATAATCTCATACTGAAAATCAATGCTGTTTTGAAGCATCTCTTTGAGTGTAAGAATTTGTGGCTTGCCGTTTACAATAGCAAGCAAAATTGCGCCAAAAGTTGACTGCAATGCTGTGTAACTATAAAGTTTATTTAAAACTACTTGTGGACTTGCATCTCTTTTAATGTCAACCACAATTCGCATACCGCCATCGCGCTTTGACGAATAGTCAACAACGTCGTCAATGCCCTCTATTTTCTTTTCGGCAGCAAGGTCGTATATATGTTTAACAAGGTCTTTTTTGCGTACCTTATAGGGAATTTCGGTAATAACTATGCGGAATTTACCGTTTTTAGTTTCCTCTATTTCTGCCTTTCCTCGAACAACTATCTTTCCGCGACCTGTAGCGTATGCGGCGCGGATACCACTGCGACCCATAATTATGCCACCTGTTGGAAAATCAGGTCCCTTTATATGCTCGCAAAGCTCAGGTAGGTCAGCGTCGGGGTTGTCAATAAGGCAACACATAGCGTCAATAACCTCTCCCAAATTGTGAGGCGGAATTTCGGTAGCCATACCTACGGCTATACCGCTTGAACCGTTTACCAATAACTGCGGAAAACGAACGGGCAGAACCTCGGGCTCTTCGAGTCGGTCATCATAGTTAGGCAGCATATTAACGGTATCTTTTTTGATATCATCAAGCATACTGTAAGAAAGTCGGTTCATTTTTGACTCGGTATATCGGTAAGCGGCGGCAGGATATCCATCTATGTTACCAAAGTTACCGTGACCGTCAATTAAAGGATAGCGGAGTGAGAAATCCTGCGCCATACGAACCATTGCATCGTAAACGGAAGCGTCACCGTGTGGATGATAACGGCCAAGCACGGTACCAACCGTGTCGGCGCACTTACGGTATTTGCTGTCTGGTGTGAGTCCGTTTTCGTACATTGTGTAAAGAATACGGCGGTGAACAGGCTTTAGTCCGTCACGAACATCTGGAAGCGCGCGACCTACAAGTACTGACATAGAGTACTGTAGCATACTTTGTTTTACTTCATCGGTAATCTCAACAGGAACAATATTTGTTTCTTCACTGCTGGGCCAATAAACTTTTTCTTGTTTTGCCATTTTTTCTCTCTCCTTTCCTTAAATATCTAAATCTGTCGCATAAATTGCGTTTTCTTCAATAAATTTACGTCTGGGCTCTACCTCTTCACCCATCAAAATGGTAAAAGTCTCGTCTGCCAAAGCCGCGTCTGCCATAGTAACCTGCAAGAAGGTTCTGCGCTCGGGGTCGAGAGTGGTTTCCCAAAGCTGTGAGGGATCCATTTCACCAAGACCTTTATAACGCTGAACATCTACGCCTGCGCCCAATTCTTCTACCTTTGCAGCCTTTTCCTCATCAGTAAATACGTCAAAGTGCTGTTTACCCTTTGAAATTCTAAAGAGTGGTGGCTGAGCAAGATAAATATGACCTGTTTCAATAAGCTCGGGCATATATCGGAAGAAAAACGTCAGCAAAAGTGTGCGAATATGCGAACCGTCGACGTCGGCATCCGCCATGATAACGATTTTGTCATAACGAAGCTTGTTTATATCAAAGTTTTCTCCTATACCTGTGCCTAAAGCTGTAATTACAGGCGTTAACTTATCGTTGCCGTAAACCTTATCCTCACGCGCCTTTTCAACGTTTAGCATCTTACCCCAAAGAGGAAGTATTGCCTGATAAGTTGCGTTTCTTCCCTCTACTGCGCTACCGCCTGCAGAGTCACCCTCTACGATATAAATTTCGGTCTTTGTGGGGTCGTTAGAGATACAGTCTGTAAGCTTTTCTGGCATACGGGTCTTACTGCCGATACCTGCCTTGTTACGTGACGCTTCTCTCGCTTTTTGAGCGGCTTCGCGCGCGTTTGACGCGGCTATCGCCTTGTCTATAACTATTTTAGAGTCGGCGGGATTTTCCTCTAAATATTTATAAAGCTGGTCATTTACAATATCGCGCACCAGTTGTCCTATAGAGGTATTGCCGAGTTTTGCTTTGGTCTGGCTTTCAAACTGAGCGTCGGCAAGCTTAACCGATACAACGGCTACCAAGCCCTCCATAATATCGTCGGCCTTAAGATTATCGGATGATTCTTTTATCTTTTTAAAGTCGTGAGCGTATTTGTTTACAACCCTAGTTACTGTCTGGCGGAAAGCCTGCTCGTGAGTACCGCCGTCGATGGTATGTAACGTGTTGGCAAATGATAAAATTTTGTTATCGTAAGCTGTAGACCAAAGCAGCGCAATTTCTGCCATCTCGTCGCCCTTTGAGCCTGAAAGATAGATAACATCGTTTATAAGGCTTTCTTTTTTAATACCCGCAAGCAGATATTCAACATAAGATTTTATACCACCCTCAAAGCAAAGGTCATCACTCTTGCCAATGGTTGATATAGTTTCGTCGGTACGCTTATCCGTAAGCACAACGCGAATACCCGCGTTAAGAAACGCCTGCTCACGAAGACGATTGAGCAGAGTATCATAATCGTAGGTTGTAGTATCGGTAAATATTGTGGGGTCAGGTTTAAAGGTAACGGTGGTGCCCGTCTCGGTTGTATCGCCTATCACTTCAAGGTCGGTTACAATAACACCCTTTTCATAGCGTTGCTTATAAATATGCTTTCCGTCTTTTACTTCAACCTCAAGCCAATTTGAAAGCGCGTTAACAACCGACGCGCCAACACCGTGAAGACCACCTGATACCTTGTATCCGCCGCCGCCAAACTTACCGCCCGCGTGCAGAATTGTAAATACAACAGTAACTGTAGGTATACCCTTTTGCGCATTTATACCAACAGGTATACCACGGCCGTTATCACTAACACGGATAATACCGTCATCTAAAATATCTACGTCTATTTTTGTGCAGTAACCTGCCAGAGCCTCATCGATAGAGTTATCTACTATCTCGTAAACCAAGTGATGCAGACCGCGCTCACCTGTAGAACCTATGTACATACCGGGGCGTTTTCTTACAGCCTCAAGTCCTTCAAGTACCTGTATGGACGATTCGTCATATTTTTCGGTTACAGGTAAATTTAATTCTTCGCTCATTTTAAAACTCCTTATCAAAGTGAATCTATATATCCTGTTCGCTTTAAAAGCGTTGAAGAAGATATTTGTGAAATATAAATTTTTGCTGTCTCAAAATTTTTTCCCGCTATTACAAAAGAACGAGGTAGATCGTAGCTTACGGTTATTACTTTTCCTGCCTTTTCGGCTTTATTTAAAAAGTCGCGCGTTCTTTTTGAAACAGAGGTATTTTCTAAATCAAAAATTCCTATTATTTCACTTGTCGGCAGCATTATATTGTTTCCTAAATGTATATACATTACACTACCTCGCCGCCCTTTATTTTTATTACCTTACCTTCTCTTAAATTTTTTACATTAGAAGTATCACAGCAGGTAATAAACGATTGCCAATTTCGTATATGATTTAAAATATAGTTTTGTCTTCCCTCGTCAAGCTCACTCATTACGTCGTCAAGCAGACAAATTGGATATTCGCCGCTTATTTCCTTTATAACCTCGGCTCCTGCAAGCTTAAGGGAGAGCGCGACGCTGCGTTTTTGTCCCTGCGAGCCAAAATTTCGCACGGATATGCCGTTTATTTTAAAGCTTATATCGTCGCGGTGAGGTCCTACCGATGTGGTAGAGGTAAACATATCTATTTCACGCGCAGTTTTTAATATTTCATTATTCAAAATATCATTTTTAGAAAGATAAAATATTTCTATATTTTCTTTTCCGCAGGAAATTCCGTTATAAATTTTTGAAACGTAATTATTTAAAACAGATATATATTTTTTGCGGTAATTTATTATCTTATTACCCATATCTGCAATTTCTGTTTCAAAAACGTCAAGCATTATAGACACCGTTTTATCGTATCGGTAATCCTTTATAATTTTATTTCTCTGCATTAACGCGCGGCTGTAGCTTCGCAGTATTTCTATATAATTTGGATAAAGCTGACCTATCGCCGTATCAAGAAAACGTCTTCTTTTATCGGGACCGTCTGTGACAAGGGTTAAATCAGTTGGTGAAAAAACAACCGCGTTATATTTACCTGCAAGAGAAGAGGTATTAGACAGCTTTTTATCATTTAAAAAAGCAGTTTTTTTATCATCAAATACTATCTGCGCGGTATTTTTTACTCCAAGCATTTCATATTCGGTATAAATTTTTGATTTTTTCTCGCCAAACTTTATAAATTCCGAATCTTTTGTGTTTCTAAAACTTTTTGCGCCCGAAAAAAGCCATAGAGCCTCTATAATATTTGTTTTTCCCTGAGCATTTTCACCACAGATTACGTTTATCTCGTCGTCAAATTCAAGACTTATACCAGAAATATTGCGAAAGTTTTGAATTTCTAATTTTTTAACCTTCATTTTTTATAACAAACTCAAAATTTTTAAATTTTACTGTGTCACCGTCGCGAAGCTTTTTTCCCCTCATTACGCAAACCTCTCCATTTACGTAAACCTCGCCTTCCTGTATTACAATTTTTGCCTGACCGCCTGTTCCAATAGCACCCGAAAATTTAAGCGCCGAATCAAGTCTTATAAATTCATCTCTTATAAAAATTTCCTTCATTTATTTTAACCTCATAGGCATTATAAGATATAACATATCTATGTTTTCAGCGTCTGCGGGCGTAATGGTAACGCCTGCGTTTGCACCGTTGAATTTAAATGTAATTTTTTCACACTCACAAGCCTTTAAAGCCTCAAGCAAATAACGGCTGTTAAGTCCCATTTCAAATTCGTTGCCCTCTAAATTTATCTGCATTTTTTCTTTTGCTCGGCCAAGGGCGGTTGAACAGCTTATAATCAGTTCTTCACTGCCAAACGCACAGCGAATGGGTGTTGAAAAACTGTCGTTTATAAGAAGTGATACACGCTCAACACTGTCTATCATTTCGTCGCAAACAACCGTTGTTGTCTGGCTGTGTTCTGACGGAATAATCTTTTCGTAATTTACAAATTCTCCCTCTAAAAGACGCGCGATAAACACGTAGCCTGAAATTTTAAATAAAATAAGTCTTTTACCTACTTTTACTTCAACGTTTTCGGTGTTCTCATCAATAAGTTTTACTACCTCGCTAAGCGCCTTGCCCGATACTATAAATTCAATATCGTCAGTTTTATTTATTTTCTTTCTTCTTATCGCGAGACGGTAGCCGTCAATTGCTACAAACTGCAAAACACCGTCTTTTACCGAAATATTTATACCCGTAAGAATAGGTCGGGTACCCTCTATTTGCGATACGGCAAAAATTGTTCCTTTTACAAGCTCGCAAAAATCCTCACCATCAATATTAAGATTTTCACCCTCGGCAAGCGATGGCATCTCAGGAAAATCGTTTGCCTCCATACCCATAATGTCGAAAACCGCTTCGCCGCTTCTTATATGACAAACAAGGCGGTCATCACTTTCTATTTCTACGTCAATACCGCGAAGTTTACGCAAAATGTCTGCAAGCAGACGCGCGTTTATAACGATATCTCCCTCTTCTTCACAAGAAGCGTACATTTCTTTTTTCATACCCATTTCAAGATTGTATGAAGAAAGTGTAAGTAAACCTTTTTCGGCGGATAGTAAAATACCCTCAAGCACGGGCATAGAGCTTTTTGCTCCAACAGTTTTTTGCATTTTAAGTACGGCATCTAAAAATACCGAACGCTCTACTCTTATTTTCATAAAAAAGTCTCCTTTTTTTATATAAAAAATTTAAAAATATAACAGTAATAATAAGATAAGTGAATTAGGTGGAAAAGTAAATACAAGCCTTGTTTTTAAAGAAAAATTTATTCTTAATAAAATGTTTGATTAAAATTTTAAAATGTTAATAAAAAATCATAAAGTTTAAAAGTGTTGATAACTTTTGTTTAATTAAGGTTAATTAGGTGGAAAACTTTAGACACTATTCAGACTAAGTCGAGCTTTTAAGATTTTTTATAATATCTTCAATAAGTTCTTTTTCGTAAGGCTTGTCCTGCAAAAATTTTTCAATTGTCTGAACACCGTAAAGAACGGTTGTGTGGTCTTTGCCAAATGATTCGCCGATGGTCTTATACGAAAGGTCGGTTATTTCTCTTGTGATATACATAGCAACCTTGCGCGCAAGCACTAGGTTTGCAGAACGTTTATTAGAGAGAATATCGCTTTCTGAAACGTTATATGAACGGGCAACCTCGCTGATAATCTTTTCAACGCTGATAGGCGCGTTTTCGGTATCGTTTATAATATCTTTTATAAAACTCTGAACAATAGAAATATTAGGCTTTTTATTTTCTATTTTTATAAGCGCGTTAAGTTTTGTCATAACACCCTCTATCTGACGGGTGTTTGATTTGATTTTTTCAGCGATATAAAATACAAGATTCTCATCAAGCTCAATATCATATTGTTGCGCTTTGCGGTTTATAATACCAACTCTTGTTTCAAAATCGGGTAGGGTAATATCGGCAGGAAGACCTGCTGCAAGTCTGCCCTTTATTCTTTCGTCAAGAGTTTTAATTTCTTTCAAAGGACGGTCAAGAGTTACAATAATTTGTTTATTATTCTGATAAAGAGCGTTAAAGGTGTTAAAAAATTCTTCTTGGGTGGACTCTTTACCCGCGATAAAATGAATATCGTCTATCATAAGAACGTCAACGTTGCGGTACTTGTTTCTAAAATCGTCTATAGTACCCATACCAAGTTTACCTTCGTGAAGTGATTTTATAAGCTGGTTGGTAAAATCCTCACCACGAACAAACAGCACGTTTTTGAAAGGAAACTTTTTCTTGATATGATTTTTTATTGCAAGCATAAGGTGCGTTTTACCAACGCCTGACGGACCGTATATTGTAAGCGGGTTATATACTATATTTGGATTTTCGGCAACCGCAAGTGACGCTGCATGAGCAAAACGGTTGGTAGAGCCTACTACAAAATTATCAAATGTGAAAAAAGATTCAAAGGTAAGTCCCTCGCATTCTTCCTCGGCTTTTTTTATTTTTTCCTCATCATCGGCAACAATAAATTTTGCAGGTATTTTTATACCCATTACCTTTTCTATAGCGTCGTTTATAATGTCTTTATAAACGCTTTGGATCATTCCCTTTATGTAGTCGTTTGAAGCCGATAAAACAAACTCTTCACCCGAAACCGATTCAGGCTTTAAATATTTAAAAAAAGTATCAAATGCAATTTCAGAAATCTGCGCCTTACACTCTTCACAAACGGCGCTCCAAATGTCGTTAATAGAATTTACTGCCATTAAAAAAATCCCCCTTATATATTTATATATTATATATTAAATAATAAATTACATATAGTATATCATAAGTTATCCACATTTTCAATATAAATTACTTAAAAATTACTGACAAAAATCAAGGTTATCTCAATAAGTTCTTTCTGCATCTTATTTAGATAACCTTGATATTTTTTTATATTTTATCTATTTTTAAAATTCTTGCTGTATCTTCGCTTATTTCAAAGCAGATTTCATAGTCTGAAAACAAAAATTTATATTGCTTTTTATCATCTTTATAAGCGGGTTTTGGATTTTGCTCTATCAATTTTATAATAGAAATTTTTAGTATCTCGTCTATATTTTCAAAAACCTTTTCGTCATATAAAACCTTAATTTTATAATCTTTAAAATTTTCGCTAAAAGAGCCTTTGGCGGTGGGTTTGCAATCGCTGTAAGGAATGTACGGCTTTATATCAAAAATAGGTGTGTTATCAAGCAGGTCAACGCCGCTTACTATTAAAGTTTTACCGTGTTTTTCGCTATTCTTTATACCCTTTAATTTTACGCAGGAGAGACCTAAATTGTTAGGTCTAAAGGGTGAACGCGTGGCAAAAACGCCGATATGAGTATTACCGCCAAGGCGAGGCGGACGAACGGTTGGAAAAAAGCCTTCGCGGTGATTTTTTGAAAAATCAAAAATGAGCCACAGATGCGAAAATTCCTCTATTCCACGAAGAGCGTCGGGGTTTTGATATTGCTTTTCAAAAATTATCTCACCCTTGATTTCTTCTACTATTCCGCTTTGCCTTGGAATACCAAATTTTTCTTTAAAATCGGTTTTTATGTACGCTATAGGTTTTATTTCCATAATTTTTTCCTTTTTTTATTTGAATTATATCACAGCAAAGACAGAAAAATCTATACTTAACAAGAAAAATATGATTTAATGTAAAAAAATCAAGAATACCAAAAGGTATCCTTGATTTTTTGGTCGAGATGACAGGATTCGAACCTGCGGCCTCTGCGTCCCGAACGCAGCGCTCTACCAAACTGAGCCACATCTCGATATTAAATTTTATTATTGCTAAAAATTGTGCTTTTTATATTTACGCGCTGCTACTCCGCCACACTTGCGGTACCCAAAATTTTTTACGGCTTAGAGAGCCTAAAAATTTTGACCGCTGCGCCTTTTAAACGCTCCCTTTATCTGCCACAGGCAGCGGTCGCATTTAAAACTACCAAACTGAGCCACATCTCGATATTAAATTAGCCTATTTATTATATATAAACAAGTTTAAAAAGTCAATATAAAAATTATCCCTATATTTTACATAATTAAAAATTTTAGCTTTGGAAAAAATAAATTTGTGTAGAGATAGGGGATTTTTATGAAAAAAATAATATGGGTAATAGTACCCGTTTTTGTTATAAGCGCGATGTTGTCGCTTTCGGCATACAATCAAAACGTAGGTGAAAATAAACTTTTTTGTGATAGAAACGGAGATTTTACAATTCTTGTGGTATCCGACCCTCAGTGCGATACTGCAACGCAGTGGCAAGAGGCGCGCGACGAGCTTGAAACTTTGGTCTCACGCTCTGAGCCCGATTACGTGGTAATTAACGGGGATATGAATTCAAATAATCAGATACCCGCAGATATGTGGGATTTATTTATCTCGCCGCTTACAAGTAGAAATATATTTTGGTCTACCACCAACGGCAACCACGATCCATATACTGCGCAGTATTACGAAATGTATAAAAGCTATGACACCTGTCTTAACAGCAAATTAAGCGTTGGCGACCCAAGTTATGACGATGCTCGGCCTATGAACTATGTAATTCCAATTTACTCAAATGACGGACAGAGGGTTGTTTTTGCGGTTTACTGTATGGATACGGGCACGTCAAATAAATACGGCTACGAGGGACTTACACAAAAACAGATAAATTGGTATAAACAACAGTCAGAAGCGCTTAAAAATTTAAACAGCGGGGAAGTTGTGACCTCGCTATTATGTATGCATATTCCGCTTACGCAAATGCTTGATATGTTTTATAGCATTTCGGGCGGGGGCGTTGCCACATCAAAAACGGCTGGCGGACTTTATAACGTGTACGGAGTTACAAATCAAAGTGGCGTTGGTATTACGGACTATATCTGCGAAAACGGAACAAGGATAAAAAACAGTTTTTTACACACCACCGCGCCTCAAAACGACCGCGGTATGTTTGATAAAATTTTAAAAAAAGGCGATATAAAGGCAGTAATTTTCGGTCACGAGCATCGGTCCAACCTTATCGGCTCATATAAAGGTGTTTTGCTGGGATTTGCGGGCAAGCTTTCTACGGGGTGCTACAGCGATACCATATGCCGTGGCGGTAGGGTGATAAAATTAAATGAGAAAAATCCCGAAAAATTCACAACAAGCTGGATAGGTTCTATGCCTTCATCGAAAGACCAGCCCGAAATATACTCTGACGGAACAATAAAATATTGAAAACATCCCTTAATAATGATATTATTAAATAAAATCAATTAAAAGTGAGAATTAAATGAAATTAAACGCAAAAAAAATCGAAAAATATTCAAAAAACATTAAAGTTAATAGTTTTTACTGCGTTAATTCTACCAATACGGTAGCGCGCTCTCTTGCGGCAGATGACGCTACTGAAGGTACTGTGATAACGGCGATAAAGCAAACGGCGGGTAGGGGAAGACTTGGACGCAGTTTTTTATCAAAAAAAGGCGGAGTTTACTTTTCGGTTGTTTTAAGACCAAAAAAATCGGCAGAGGATACGCTTTTTATAACCGTTGCCGCCGCCGTAGCCGCAGCACGAGCAATAGAAGCCGTATCGGGTAAAAAATGCGAGATAAAATGGGTAAACGATATCTTTATAAACGGTAAAAAGGTTTGCGGAATACTGACCGAGGGCGAGTTTAGCGTAGACGGAGGACTAAATTTTGCAATTCTTGGCGTAGGAATCAATTTGTTTGAGCCAAAGGGAAAATTCCCTGATAATCTGCCGCTTGCCGACAGCGTTTTTCATAAAAACGATAAAATATTCTTTAAAAACACAAAAAAAGAGAGAATTATAGGTGAATTTCTAAATAATTTCTTTAAGTTTTATAATAATTTGCAGCAAAAAGAGTTTATAAAGGAGTATCAGCAGCGCTCTTTCCTTACGGGAAAAGAAATTACATATGCAAAAGGCGGCGCTACGTATAAAGCGGCGGTTATAGGCATTGACAACGACGCCCGTCTTATAGTAAACCAGGACGGAAAAACCATCGCATTATCACATGGCGAGATACAGATTTTCGGTATGGAGCAAGCGGCGATATGAACAAGACAAAAATTAAAAAAATTGCCGAAACTGCGATTTTTACGGCAATTATTGCGGCATTGTCGTGGATTTCGATTTTTACGCCTTTTGGTGTAAATCTGACTTTACAGTTATTTGGTGTGTGCCTTGCGGGATTTTACTTGGGCGCAAAAATGGGTGTTGTGGCAACAGCCGTCTATATAACAGTAGGCGCGGCGGGACTGCCCGTGTTTTCGTCCTTTACGGGAGGTATAGGCATACTATTTGGTACCTCGGGAGGCTTTTTATGGGGATTTTTGGCAAGTTCCGCTTTATGTGGTGTGGCAAGCACGCAAAATAAAAAGGTATTAAAATACTTATTGATGGTTTTAGCCGTGTTAATCTGTCACACAGCGGGCGTTATACAGTTTTGTATAGTGTCGGGGGTAAACATGTGGGCAGGCTTTGTTACCGCCTCGCTACCGTTTTTGGTAAAGGATTTTATATTGGTGTTTTTAGCAGATTTTGTCGCTAAAAAAATAAAAATAAAAGGAGGGTAATCCTCCTTTTATTTTCGTCTTATAAAGCTTATATCGTCACGGTCAATAATTCCAAGTAAAAAAAGATAAACAAGATACAACGCAATGCATACTATACAGAGTAAAATTACGTAAAACAAATCGGGCATACTGAAAAATGCTGTGAGTAGGGCATTAACCCCAAGACACAGCGCAAACGCGCCGCAAAACGGAAGAAAGAACGTCCGTGAAAAATCAAGTTTTAGTTTGCTTATCTTTACAAGCCGTCTTGTGTTTAAAACGCAGGTCAGCAGATTTGAAAAATACATAATACCAATAAAACCGTAAATACCCCACCGCTTTAAACACAGCAGAATTAAAATAATTCTTATGGCAGAATCGCTCACACTTGTGCGAAAGGTAAATTTTTGTTGGTCAAGCCCCTTTAAAATTCCGTCGGCGATTGCATCAAGGTACATAAACGGTACAATGGGCGAAAGCGCGCAAAGTAAAAATCCGACGTCCGAGCTTTTGTAAATCAGCGCGCCTATTTTATTGCCACATACCAAAAATATGGCAGAAAAAACAATTGATATAATACTTGTAATTTTTATTATCCGATAAGAAATGCTTTGCACTACGGCGTGTCTTTCACGTACCGCCGCTTCGGACATTTCGGGGATTAAAAGAGTAGATAATGCGTTCAGCAACGTTGATGGAAAAAATAATATTGGCAAAGCCATACCCTTTATCATACCGAAAAGGGATATTCCGTCGCCTTTTGTGGAGGCTGCAGACAGACAAATCGGCACAAGTATGTTTTCTATCATACGCAGCAGAGAATTCAGGTATCTGCCCGAGGTAATAGGCAGCGCTATGTGTGATATCGCAGGCAGTAGTTTATACGGCTTGCGTGTGATGGGTGTTGTTATAGAAAGCCTTTTGAAATCTGTATTGTATCGGATATAAACGAAAACACATGAAACCACCTCTGCCACCGTATCGCCAAGCAATACCGCCGCGCAGGCGTACTCAAGACCGAGGTTGTCGTAGCGACTTAAAATCCCGATTATTACAGCGATACGCACAGCCTGTTCAAGTAATTGTGAGGTAGACGACGGCGACGCCTTACGTCTTGCTATAAAATAACCTTTAATGCAACTGCAAATTCCCATAAACGGTAGGGAAAAGGCAAGAATTTTAAGCGACAACGCCGCGCGGACGTCTTTTAGTATATATTTTGAGATAAAATCCGCGCCGAAAAACAAAACCGCTATTGTAACTACTGCAATAACAAGCGACAGTTGTGTGCACCGCCAAACTATTTTTTTAACTCCTGCTTTATCGCCCACAACCAGCTCTTCGCTGACAAGTCGCGTTACGGCAGTGCTTATACCACTTGTAGCAAAGGTTGCCGAAAACATATACACCGAAAACACAAGCTGATAAAGGCCTATACCCTCGGCGCCTATTTCTGCGGCGAGCCAGACCTTAAAAATTATACCCGCAAAGCGTAGAACAAGCGACGATACGGTAAGTATTGCGGCATTTTTTATAAAAACCGTTTTTTTCATATTTTCACCCATCATCATAAATATGATGATTTCGGTTGAAAAAGAATAAAATTTAATGTAAAATAATACTAATAGTAAAGTTTAAGGAGTGGACGTTTATGCAGACACCTCTTGCAGACAGAGTAAGACCAAAAAATATTGACGAGGTGGCAGGTCAGCGCCATCTTTTAGCCGAGGGCAAAATATTGCGTAAAATAATCGACTCGGGAGATATACCAAATCTTATATTCTACGGTCCGTCGGGTGTAGGCAAGACCACCGTTGCAAAGATTATTGCGTCGCAAACGGGTAAAAAGCTGTGCTACTTAAACGCCACAACCTCTTCTACCGCCGATATAAAGGAGATAATCGGTGAAATAGGTACAATGGAGGCGGCAAGCGGCATACTGCTTTATCTTGACGAGATACAGTATTTTAACAAAAAACAACAGCAGATATTGTTGTCTTATATCGAAAACGGCGATATAACGCTTATTGCATCCACTACCGAAAATCCGTATTTTTACGTTTATAACGCCATACTCAGCCGCTCTACCGTTTTTGAATTTAAAACATTATCAAGCGAGGATATATCAGTAGTTTTAAAACGCGCGATAGGTATTTTGTGTGAGGAAAACGGCAAGAAAATAGCAACCACTGACGACAGCATAAACAAAATCGCTCGTGCGGCAGCTGGTGACGTTAGGCGCGCGCTTAATATGCTCGAATTATGCGTTATGTTAACTATAAATGACGACGAGCCTGAGGTGTCGGATGATATTGTGGAACAAATACTCGCGGGCAATTCGGTGCGCTATGACCGCGAGGGCGACGAGCATTACGATATAGTGTCTGCATATCAGAAATCTATGCGCGGCTCTGACCCTGATGCTGCAATTTACTATCTTGCACGCTTGCTTGCTGCGGGTGATTTGCCAAGCGCTTGTCGGCGTCTTTTGGTATGCGCTAACGAGGACGTGGGACTCGCTTATCCCCAGATAATTCCTATAGTTAAGGCGGCTGTTGACACCGCTATGACGGTGGGACTTCCCGAGGCTCGATTGCCGCTTGCAAATGCCGTAATACTTGTAGCAACAAGTCCAAAATCGGTGTCTGCGCACGACGCAATAAACGACGCTATGGCGGACGTAGAGCACGGTATCGGCGGAGATATACCGCGTCATTTGCAAAACAAGCATTTTGACGGCGAGGATGCGGAAATAAAGGGTCAGCATTATCTTTATCCGCATTCCTATCCAATGCATTATGTAAACCAACAATATTTACCTGATAATATTAAAAATAAGGTGTATTATAAATTTGGTGATAACAAAAACGAACAGAGTTTTAAAGAATATTGGGATAAAATAAAGAATAAATAAAGAGGTGTTATTGTGACTTTTCACCTACCAAAAAAAACGCGTATTTTATGGCAGCTACGTATTGTGCTTGCATTTGCGTGTGTTTGCGCGGCGGTTGCCTTTTTCAGCCGATATACCCTATGGTTTTTACTACCTGCGGCAATTATTGCCACCATGGGTTTGATATTTGCTTTTATCTACGTTCCTTTTTATTTTAACAGCTATAAAATTACGGTGGACGATAACTCTATAAGTATAACCAAAGGTGTTATCATAAAAACTACAAATATTATGCCGTATCCGCGACTTGTTTTCGCGCAAAGCTTTACAACACCGCTGTCAGCTATGATGAAAATGAAATGCGTTATGCTAAAGGCGGCTCGCGGATGGATACTTATACCAGAAATAGAAAATGTAAACGCTGAATATCTACTTGATAACCTGAGGATCAAATCGAATGATTAAGAGTACCTTTAAAGCCCATCCCATAATGATTTTAACACTGATGAAGCCGTATCTGTTTGTGTTGGTGTTACCGCTTATACGCGCACTGATACAGTATCTTACGCGCGGCGAAATCGACGGCTTGCTGACGTTTGAAATATTAGCTTTTGCTTTTATAGTGATAATATCGTTTTTGAGTTGGCGTTCAATCAGCATTACCGTAAACGACCGATATCTCACGGTGAAAAAGGGCTTTTTGATAAAAAGCCGTGCGGTTATAGAAATTTCGCGTCTTTCAAGCGTGTCGCAAAAGCAAAGCCCGATTGATTTTATAGCGCAAAGTGTAGATTGCTCAATAAATACCGAGGCAGGCAGACCGCAAAAGAGTGATTTTAACCTTAAAATGTATAAAAACGACGCAAAACGACTTTTAAAATTGATATACGGCGAAGAAGTGCGCGCGGTTATCAAGTTTTCGGCATTTAGGATAGCGTTGCTTGCCGCGGCTACTTCGTCTGCAGCCACGGGCATTATAGTGGGCGTTCCCGTTATCAATCAGGCGAGCGACCTTTTAGGAATAGCCGTTTCGGATATGCTGCTTACTGAAATTAACAACGTATCTTCGCAGTTTAACAATATTTTTCCGCCAATAGTAAACACGTTAACCCTTATTTTACTTGCGGCATACGGTGTTTCATTTATAATATCTTTCTTTAAAAACATAAATTTTAAGCTACAGAACGGAAAAGGTGATATAGATATACAATCAGGATTTTTTGTCAGAAAGCGAATAATATTTAAAAAATCGCAGATTAACAATATATGCCTAGAACAGTCACCGTTGTTGCGATTATTTAAAAGGTTTTCTATGCGAGCGTCAATCGGCGGTTACGGCGACAGACGCGGCGAAAAGGCGGTGGTGGTGCCCGTGGCTGCTCACGGAGAGATAGAAAAGCAATTTAAAACGCATTTTCCTATGATTGCGGTAAATGGTAGTCCGATAAAGCCCAAACGCTCGGTTACAAGCCTTAACCGATTTTTATATATTCCTGCAATATTATTGATGCTTATAATTGCGGTAGGGTTGAGTTTTTGTTTTGCTTTTCCGTATTTTGAAAATCTGATACTGTTTTTAACGATTGTCGCTATCGCGGTTGATTTATATTACGCAAGCTTGTGCTATCGCAACTATAAGCATGGCGGAATATGTCTTGAAGAATGTATATTTGCATCAGGCTCGTCGGGATTCATGGTGCGGGAGCTTTATTGTGATAAAACACATATCGGAATTATAAAAATTACAGAAACACCCGCTGACCGAAAATTTAAAACCTGCAAGGTAAAGCTTACCGTAAGAAGTGAAAACGCAGACAGCGTGCGGGTAAGAAACATCGACACCCAAAGCGCTAAAAAGTATTTAAACAAAATATTTAATTTGAATATTGACGAATAAAACGCCCAAGACAGCAAACAATAAATTCAAACAATGTTTCACGTGAAACCTAGGAGAGTTTTTATGAATTTGATTGTTGACTGTCTTAAGGCGTTTTTTGTTGGTGGATTCATATGTATGCTTGGGCAGATACTTATAGATTATACAAAGCTGACCCCCGCAAGAATTCTTGTGACCTACGTTGTTGGCGGCGTGTTGCTTACGGCAATTGGTATTTATGAGCCAATAGTAAAATTTGCGGGGTCGGGCGCCACCGTTCCACTTACGGGCTTTGGGTATTCGCTCGGCACAGGTGTGGTAGAGGCGGTGGACCAATACGGATTTATCGGAATTTTTTGCGGCGGACTTACGGCTACCGCGGCAGGAATTACCGCCGCGATATTCTTTGGATTTATAATGTCGTTGATTTTTAGGTCGGGGGACAAATAATAAATTTTTGTTTACAACAGCATAATTTGTATGTATAATAAAGATAATGATGTTTCACGTGAAACGTTATTGTCTTT
>JAFQOJ010000003.1 GCA_017403265.1 Clostridia bacterium | reverse complement strand
ACTTGAGTACTACTCCAAATAGATTACGTTTGTATTTTAATATTTAGTTTTGATAACTTTGAGTAATGACTCGGCTGAGTGCCCTCTTGCGGTGCCCAAAATTTGTAATTCGCTTGGGGCGCAACAAATTTTGACCGCTACGCCTTTTTCCACTCACTGTATCCGCCACTGGCGGCGTTCGTGAAAAAAGCCCGTCACCAACTTGAGTACTACTCCATATAGTTACGTTTGTATTTAAATATTAAACTGTCAAAAATAATAAAATGGCGGAGAGGATGGGATTCGAACCCATGTGGCTTGCGCCAAACGGTTTTCAAGACCGCCTCGTTATGACCGCTTCGATACCTCTCCGTGTGACCTTGCTATTTTAACACATCACTAAACAAATGTCAACAATAAAATTAATATTTTTAATCCATTTTAAAATAATTATAAGGGTCGCGTTTTAAAAA
Organism: Clostridia bacterium; assembly: GCA_017403265.1. Classification (GTDB taxonomy): domain Bacteria; phylum Bacillota; class Clostridia; order Oscillospirales; family Acutalibacteraceae; genus UBA737. The sequence continues at coordinate 7,777 of JAFQOJ010000003.1, read as the reverse complement.
CTCTTGCTCTAACCGTTTTCTGTTCTGTTCGCGTTTTTCACGCATCTTACGGCGACGGTATAAAACTATCTGCTTACGGATAATAAGCACGCAAAAAGCAAAAATCAAAAATAGAATAATACCTAAAATCAAATAAACATAAAAATCAATCGCATGCCAAAAAACAATAAGTGCGTTAGGCTCTACAGTATTCAAAGCCAAAACTTCACACTCACCCACTACCCTGTTTTCAAGCATTAGCTTTGCCACACCAAAGCTATCCCCTTTTTTTACTGGCGAATCGGCTATATTTTTATCTAATAAATTTTGGGGTGTAAAATCAATTATAATTTTATTTAAATCGGTATCGTTAGGTATTGTTGCAAAAATATCATTTTTAAGCCCTAAATCCACCGTCTTATTTCGTGTTTCAAAAACGGGCAAACTTTCAAGAATGGTATTGCGCTTGGCTATTTTAGTAAATTTATAGTTGCTAAAAGCATATTTAAAGAGCTCTGCTGCTTCTAAAAATTCGGTACGCACAAGACCGTATCTATCCCAAACCTCAGGTACACTAAGCAAAATAACAATATATTTCACACCGTTTTTCTCTGCACTGCCCGCAAAGCATTTTCCAGCATCATCGGTGTAACCTGTCTTTAAACCTGTAGCGTATTTATAATAATACCTTGTAGTGTCATCCCTTAACAAATAATTTGTTGTGCGAATCGGGCGCTCTACTTGAAGATTTGTTTGCGGCATTATAAATTCGCGACACTTTGCTATTTTACAAAGCATTGGAACACCCATAAAAGCATCGGCTAAAATAGCTAAATCCGCAGCAGTAGTGTAATGATTTTCATCATGTAAACCGTGCGGGTTTACAAAATTACTGTTATTCATACCTAAGGATTTTGCAAGCTCGTTCATAAACTTGATAAAATCCTCACCTTTATTTGTGAAATGCTCTGCCAAAGCAAGAGCCGCATCGTTACCCGAAGGCAAAAGCATTAAATAAAGCATTTGCTCAACGGTAATAATTTCGCCTTTAAGTATTCCCGCTTTAGAAGAGTTTGTTCCGTAAAGTGATTTTATGGAATTTTCGGTTACAGTAATTTCTTCTCTGTAATCATCGCAAAGCTTTGTTACCGCAAGAGCAGTCATCATTTTTGTAAGCGATGCGGGATACATTTTTTTATCTTGATTTTTAGACTCTACAATTTCGTCATTATCGGGATTATAAAGCACATAAGCATTTGCAGTAATTGTTGGCTTCTCACTTTCGGCTTTTACTGAAAAGGGAGAAAACGCAAACAAAATAATGCAACATAGTGCAACAATTTTTTTAAACATTTTATCTCCAAGGGATTATTTTATCTTTTTAGGGCAGATATCATTTAAAATGCATTCACTACATTTGGGTGAACGCGCAGAGCAAACATCACGACCGAATAAAACAGTTCTATGACAAAAGTCGTTAGATTTTTCGGGTGGTAAAAGGCGGCGCATTTCGTTTTCAACCTTTAGAGGATTATCAGTATCAACAAAATTTAAACGGTTGCAAATACGGATAAAATGAGTATCTGTAACAACGGCAGGTTTTTTGTAGATATCACCGCAAACAAGGTTGGCGGTTTTTCTGCCAACGCCCGAAAGTGTTGTAAGCTCTTCTATTGTATCAGGGACCGTGCCGCCAAAATCACTTTCAATTTTTTTCGCAATTTCAACTAAATCACGTGCCTTAGTTTTATAAAGACCACAGGTTTTAATAAGGTCCTCTACCCTTTTTATATCGGCATTTGCCATGGCTTTTGAGGTTGGAAATTCGGCAAATAGTAGTGGGGTTACCATATTAACGCGCTTATCGGTACATTGCGCCGATAAACGCGTAGCTATAAGCAACTGAAATGCATCAGTATACTCTAGCGAACAAATAGCATTTGGATAAAGCTTTTCAAGTCGGTTAACGGCTTCGATTACCCGTTCTTTTTTACGCATTAGCCGACACCAACTTTAAATCACCGCTTTTAATTAAACCAAGCTTTCTCATAGCTTCAGAAATTCCCAAAGCGATAACTGCAGGCAAAACAAAGTGCATTAACACAATTTCTAAAAGTGCTATAACAGATGTCATACCACCTGTAGTCATAGTTTCGTAAGCCATAAACTGACCTACAAGACCTGCAGAGCCCATACCAGAGCCTATAGGATTACTTGTCATTTTAAGTACTGCCGAAGCTATAGGTCCTAAAATAGCGCTTGCGATAACAGGCGGTAACCACAAAATAGGCTTTTTAACGAGATTAGGTACTTGAAGCATTGAAGTGCCTAAGCCCTGTGCAACCAAGCCGCCAAATTTATTTTCACGGTAACTGATAACCGCAAATCCCACCATATTACAGCAGCAACCTACCGTTGCGGCGCCTGCGGCAAGACCTGTAATACCCATAGAAACGCCAATAGCAGCCGAAGAAATCGGCAAGGTTAATATAACACCCATAAGTACCGAAACTACAATACCGCCGATTACGGGATATTTTTCTACATTTATATTAACAAGCTCGCCCAAGAACATCATAAGCTTTGAAATATAAGGTCCTACAAAATAACCAGCGGAGGCACCTGCTAAAATAGAGCAAATCGGGGTAACAATAATATCAACTTTAGTTTTACCTGATACTAAATAGCCAATTTCAATAGCTATGTAAGCGGCAATAAATGCGCCTAAAGGCTCACCGGGTTTACCAATAACAATGGCTTCGTTAGCTATATTCGGAAATGCGCCAATCATACCGCAAACAGCGGCGGCAACGGTAGTAAGGGGTGAAGACTTTAATTTACAAGCAACACCAACACCGATACCAGCACCTGTTAAGGTTTTGGCAACATTACCCATAGCATTAAGATAGTTACCAATATCGTTGCTACCTACAAGGGAAGCAATTTGGCAGATTATTGTACCTATAATCAAGGTAGAAAAAAGTCCGTATGCCATACCTGAAAGTCCGTCAATAAACAGTCTGTTCAAATACTTTTTCATTTTTAACACCTTTCTTTTAAAATAAATCACATATTGAAACCATTATACATAATTCTCTTTAATATTACAAGTTTTTTTAAAAAAATAAGCTGTTCCACTTTTTATAAGCGAAACAGCATTTGATTTACTTACAGTAGTTGGTTTTATTCTTAACAAGAACTGTTTGGGAACCTATAACTTCAATATCTGCCCAAGGTATCACAATATCCTGACTCTTTCCAAAAAGCCCGAATGTGCGCGTTTTACCGTATATTACAAGCGATTCCATTTTACCGCTTTCGGTATCAAACTCAATATCGCCTATATACCCTAAAACTTCACCTGTATGGACACAAACAACCTGTTTATTACGAAGCTCTTCAAGTCTGCTACACATATATTGACACTCCAAAAAAGTTATAGTAATATATATGCCGCAGAAAAATTATTTAGTCGTTAAAAATTGAGTCGTCGCCGTCAACATCTTCTCCAGACTCAACCTCATCTGGAATAATCTTCTTTTGTTCTTCAATTTCAAGACCTAAGCTCTGGCGCTTTTCAATATCCTCATTTGGATGCTCTTTATAATAAGGGTCAATTATGAACTTCTTTATACTCGGGAAAATGCAAAACTGTATTAAAAGACCGTTAAACGCAGGATAAACCGTAACCAACAATAAAAGCTCAAAAATTAATACATAAATCCAAGACTTGCCTGTAATAAATAGTAAGCCTATAGTAGCGGCAAGAAGTAATATATTTACAAAAGCAATTAAGAAAGAGTATTTGAAGTTTAAAAACGTAAGCTTAAAGCTAACGCTATAAGCCTGTTTTAGTGAATAACTAAATGTAATGATAAGGGTCCACAGGTAGAAATTCATCATAATAAAGGTAAAAAGCAATGCTAATGTAAGACCTGTAGCTATAATCCCTGGGGTACCCGCAACATTTCTGAAAAACCAAAGATCAAAAAATAAAATAGCATAAAGCAAAGTGTTGATAATACCCGCAATAAGTGACTGCTTAAAATTTTTCCTTATGGTATCAAAAAAGTCACTAAGCCCAAAGGAATGCTTATCCCTTGCGGTATTTCTAACAACATTAGCAAGACCTACATTTGCCAAACCGTTTGTTACAAGCGGAATGGAAATTAAAGAATATACAATATTTATAGTAATAAATTTCCAAAAATTACGGAAAAAGGTTTCAAAAAAAACTACAAAGGTTTTCTTTTTTGGCGCATTTTTAGGCACACCCGGACCTTCCTTTGTATAATCAAACAAACCAAAAAATCCTGCCATTTTACTTCTCCTGATTCTTTTTATAAACTAATTTTTCACTAACAATTATTGATTTATAACCTAAAGTGTAGGCTATTTGCGCTAGTATCGGTATAAATAACAGTAAAGCAAAAATAATTGCAATATCACCAATAGTAAATTCGCCAAAGTATCCGCCGTCACTTCCTGAAAGTATATAAATTGCTCTATGTAAATGCGGATTTAAGAAGGAATAGCTTGCAATTGAAAACTCCCTAGCAAAAGTAGATTTACCTATGCTTAAAACCGCTAAGAGTATAAAAGCGGGCAATTGTGATAAAAATCCAATTTTAATACCTTTAAGCTTATCCTCGCGTTTTTCACCGATTTTAACAAGATTACTGTCTTTAAAGCCTAAATTCCAAAGATTATTGTAAACGAATACGCCTATCATAAATAAAAGAAAAATTTGTGCTACGATATCCCATTTGACAGTTGTATTTTTCATTGGTATTTCGGTTAAAGTATAACCTTTATCTATGTACTCCTGTTTTTTAAGGTCTTCACCCTCGCTGTATTTGTGTGTATAAAGAATAATTTTTTCATTCTCTTCATCACCTTCAATTTCACCCTGCATAGAATAGCCTATTTGGGTGCCGAAAAAGTTTGTGCCTATCATATTAAAGGTAACTACCAAGAAAAAGCACATAATACTTGCAAGAATACATATACCGTAAAGCTTAAAACTCTTTTTTATAATTTCCATAACTTAACACCTAAATTAAATAATTAATAAAATAATTATACTGTATAAAAGGAAAAATTACAAGCAAAATATACACCGCTTGTAATTTTTAACAAATTATTAAAAAATAAATATGCCAGCAGTAATCAGCGTAATTAAAGCGCCCCCAGCCAAAAGAGAAATTTTTAAAAGCTTTTGTCTTTTTTTAATCTTCCTAAGCGGTTTTCTGTTAGCACTGCCGTCAAAATTAAAAGAAAAATTGCTTGCGGCTTTTCTTAACTGTTTAGCGTTTAGATTTCCATATTGCGGTGTAACATAAAATACTATTTTTTCAAAGTATTTGCTTCCTGTATTATTAACTTCAATAATGGTTTTATTTACGCCTTTTACCATAATTTACCCCCTGTGAGCTTTTAAAATATTGTTGGTAAATTATGTTTAATTTATTCAGGTTTACATAAAAAAGTGGATAACTTGGTGGAAAAGTGGGATAAATGCCTTAAAATAGCGGAAAAGTTATTAACATTCGTTGTTTTTCGACAGATTATGTAAATCAATAGTTACTGTAATGCCTTCCGTTCAAAAATGCAATACTGCGCTCTACAGAGTCACGACTTGTTCCCCAATCAAGATTTTCTTTGTTGCTACGATAGTCATACATAGAGCAGTATTTTTGCAAATCGCTATGCAAGGATTTTGTATACTCACCTGTTATTCTTGTAAGATTTTTCTCAAATTCGCTTAAATACTTTTTAAGATTCTTCTTTTCGGGTGAATTCATAAGTATTTCGTAATGCTTTAAGCAAATAACCGACTGCGAATCAAACATTGCTCGGAATTCTTTATCATTTTCATATGATAAAAACAAGGTTTTAATCATATTGTCAAAGCCCCAATCCACCTTAGAGCAAACAAAGCAAGTATCACTTAGTTTCTTTGCCTTATCACCCTTTTTGTTTGCAGAATTAAAAAGCTTTTTTTCGAAAATATTTTTTGAAATTTCGTCAATATGAGATTCTAAAACCAAGGCTAACTGCAGTCTTCCTCTATTGCTAAGCATCATATCAAAATGTCTTTCGCAAAAGCCTAATCGGTTGGTTTCTATTCTAACATCGGGCTCCATCATCGCGGCGCCCATTATATAATCAATCAGACGCTTTTCAACCGTTTCTCGCATACGGCAAATAGGACAGCCGTCGTTTACTTCAAATACCTCACTTATTGGAATGGTACAAATATCCTGTCGCATAATAATTTTTCCTTTCAGTTAATGTTGATATTATAACAAAAAAGTTTTATAATGTAAATACGGAGTGATAATTTTGAAAAATTTTGAATTTAAAAACAATAATATTTACATATATGGCTTACCCGATTTTGATTTACCCCATACTCTTGACTGCGGTCAGGCTTTTCGCTGGAGCTGTAATGATAAAAATGTATGGTCGGGTGTAGCATACGGCAAATATTTAGAGCTTGAAAAATTAGATGACGGCAGTATAGTTTTGTATAACACTACAAAGCAAGATTTTTATGATATTTGGTTTACATACTTCGATTTAGAACGTGATTATGAAAGTATTATTGTGAAACTAAGTGAAAACGAAATACTTAAAAAAGCTTGTGAGTATTCGCACGGAATACGTATTTTAAACCAAGAGCCATTTGAAACGCTGTGCTCGTTTATAATTTCACAAAACAATAACATTAAGCGTATAAAAGGTATCATTGAAAGGCTTTGCGAAAACTTTGGCGAATATAAAAACGGATATTATACCTTCCCTACTGCCGAGAAATTAGCAAGCCTTACAATAGATGATTTAGCTGTTTTACGTGCAGGCTTTAGAGCAAAATATTTACTTGATGCCGCAAAAAAGGTTGTAAGCGGCGAAGTTGATTTAAATAACCTTAAAAATTTACCGCTTGATGACGCGAGAACAGAGCTTATGAAAATTGTTGGTGTTGGTCCCAAGGTTGCCGACTGTTGTCTTTTGTTTTCCCATCACCACACTACTGCATTTCCGAAAGATGTTTGGATAAAACGTGCCATGAGCGTTTTATTCGGTGACGAACTACCCGAAAACGCGCAAGAATATGCCGGCATTGCCCAACAGTATATATTCTTTTACGCACGCGATACCAAGCTTTTGGAGGATTAATACTTGACAAACCTGTCTATTAGTGATAGACTATAATCGTAGTCTACTGCTAATAGACATTTTTATTGAGGTGATAATATGTTAGAACTTAAACTTGGAATGGTTGAAACGCGTTTTGCTGAAATAGTATGGAAAAACGCACCTTTATTAACAAAAGAGTTGGTAACCCTTTGCGAAAAAGAACTCAACTGGAAGCGTACAACCACCTATACCGTACTTAAAAAACTATCTGAACGAGGTATTTTTAAAACTGAAAATAGTCTAGTAGAAGTTTTAATAACAAAAGAAGACTTCTATGCTATTAAGAGCGAAAATATAATTGAAGAAGATTTCGGCGGTTCACTCCCCGCTTTTATTGCCGCATTTACAAAACGAAAAAATCTTACAGACAAGGAAATAAAAGAAATAGAAAAAATGATAAACAACTACAAAGGAGTGTAACTATGGATAACTTGTTTATAAAGCTTTTTAACATAAGCGTTATGGCTTCCTTTGTTGTTTTAGCAGTAATATTTGTAAGATTCATTATGAAAAAATCGCCAAAATGGATTATTTGTATTCTTTGGAGTTTAGTAGGTCTTCGTCTTGTTTTTCCGTTTTCTATTGAGAGTGTTTT
>JAFQOJ010000021.1 GCA_017403265.1 Clostridia bacterium | reverse complement strand
CTAAAACCTAAACGGTGTTCTCGCATATCCATTATAACACCTATTTTAAATTCTGCACTATATACTTTGTTTTTTCTCCCTGTTTTACCCATAAAAAATATGCACCTCCAAAAGTGTCTAACTTTTGGGGTGCATATCATTAAAGCCTTGCTTCTTTTTCTAGCGGAAATTCCATCCCTAGCATTTTGTATTTTGCGCCTGCAACATCATTTTCGGGCAACTGCTCCCATGTGGAGTTGCCTATTATTTGTTTTATAGCGCTAAGATTTTCATTAGTATCGGTAATACCTTTAATAAGTGGTGTACGTATAATATACGGTTTACCGCTTTTCTTTAAAATTTTAAAATTTTTAAGGATAATAGCATTATCTACACCGGTATACTTTTTGTGAAGTTCAGTATCAGCAAGCTTTATATCCATTATTACAAAATCAAGCTTGTCTATAACCTTTTTAAAGGTATCGTTATCACAATATCCGCTTGTTTCAATGCATAGGTGGTAGTCCTTTAAATAGTCTATAAGCTCTAAAAGAAATTCGCTTTGGGCTAACGGCTCGCCACCCGAAAATGTAAAACCGCCAAAGTCACTGCCTAAAACCTGTGCCGAAGGAATAAGCTCATCGCTTAAATCTTTTGCGGTTACAGTTTTTCCCGCAATACTAAGGCAGTTTTCGGGGCAGATATGTAAGCACCTACCGAATGGTTGACATTCGGGATGGGTGCATTCTTTTTTGCACCTATCACACTTTATACAGCGTGCAGATTTATACATAAGCTGCGGTGTGAAGGAAAGACCTTCAGGATTATGGCACCACATACATCTAAGCGGACAACCCTTGAAAAAGACAGTTGTTCTAATCCCCGGACCGTCGTGTACCGCCATTTCTTTAACATCAAAAATTGTTCCGTTCATAATTATAAAAACTGATATTTAACGGCGCGTGCATTATATTCGGCAATTTTTTTACCGCCGTTGTTGTTGGGGTGTAATCCGTCAATAAGGTCGCGTCCGTTTTTTTGCCATTCCTCGTATATACCGCAAATGCCACAGTTGAAGGTATCTACAAAAACTACATCTGAAATACGGTCACAAATAGCCTTTATGACCTGTCCCTTAAGCTTAATAGAAGCAAACGAGCGGATATTTTCCGCTGCCTGTACGGGTGAGCAGTATAAAATTTTTGCCTTTGGATAAAGTCTTCTTAAATGCTCATAGGTGTAGCGCATAGCACCTGCAAAGGTTTTGCGGTCTACTTTTTCGAGCGGTAGGGTGGTGTTGTCGCCGTTTATAAATTGGGTATTAATTTCTTCGGGTGTGGGAACTGCGGTGGGTATTGCATCATTCGTGCCAGCCGAAACAAAAATAACATCAAAATCATCATAGGCTTGGTCTTTTTTATATAAAGGATGAGTTTCGTCTTTGGCACGAAGAACCTTTTCAACCTGATTACAAATTGTATTATTTGGTCCACCGCCGTCTTCTGCACGCCATACGGGGTTACCGTCATAAATGGTTTTTTCATAATCACACCAATGCGCACCGCTTACCGCTATGTTTAGGTGATGCTCGGGTTTCATCATTTTATTAAAATGGCTAACCCAAGCATTAAGATAGGTGATACTGTCACCCATAAATAATACTTTCATAAATTACACCTTATATGCCTGACGGGCAATTACATGGTCTTGGTATTCCTTATCAAGCTCTACAAAGTAAGCGCTCCAACCCCAGATACGAACAACAAGCTGCTTATAGTTTTCGGGGTGCTTTTGGGCGTCGAGTAGTTGTTCGGTATTAACGGTATTAAGCTGCAATTGATGTCCGCCAAGCTCGATATAACGCTTAACGAGCATACCAACCTTTTCAACACCGTCTGGGTCTGAGAATACGCTTTGATGGAATTCAAGGGTTAAAGGTCCGCCGTTCATAGCGTTTTCAAAATGTTGCTTTGTCATAGATGCGATAACCGAAACAGGTCCCTTAACATTTGCAAAAAGGCTTACAGAGTAGTTAGTACCAAACGGCTCTTTTTCGCGTCTGCCGTCAGGTGAAGCGCCGATTTCGTTAGCGTGCCACAAGTAGAACATAGCGCTACCTGTACCTGCTCTATAAATACCGCCGCGGCAGTTAATTCTGCCTTCAAGGCATTTTGCAAAGCTATCTAAAAGCTCGGTTGCGATAGAGTCAACATAATCATCATTGTTACCAAGCTTTGGTGCTTCATAGCGCAAAAGCGGCAAAAGCTCACTGTGCTTTTCAAAGTTAGAATCAATAGCTTCTAAAAGGGTAGCTTTGTCGATTTTCTTCTCGTCATAAACATACTTTTTAATTGCCGCAAGTGAGTCGGCACCCGTAGCAATACCTGTACCGTGAATACCAAAGTTATTGTACTTAGAGCCTTCGGCTATATTGCAACCCATTAAAACATTCATAAAGGGGGAGGGAACAAACCAAAGGTTTTTAATACCTGCACAAATGCGGTCACATTCGTTATTTATTTCTGTTTTTACCTTTTCAAAAAGCTCTTCATAGGTTTCACATTCCATAAAGGAGGTATGTAAAACGGTGTCAATAGCCTTAGGATAGGACATTGCACCGATATTGTCAACATCGGCACCAACATTGGGGATAATAAATTCCCAGCAAGCTGCAACGGCATATTCTACGGCATCCTTATGCTCGTAGCCTAATTTTTCAAGCGCAGGGATAACAACATCGTCGTTAGAATACTGCGGGAAGCCAAGACCTGCTTTTGTAAGGTTGGTAGCTTTTATGTAAATTTCCTTAGGTGTTTCTTTGTTTACGCGAAGGTTGATTTTTGGGTCAATAAGCTTATTATTGTAAGATGCTTCCATACAAAGCTCGGTCAAAAGATTGAAAACATATTCGCCGTTTTGGTCTAAGCCGCCAAGCATCATACTCTGACCGTTGTCGCCCTGTTGCACACCTACATAAATGTCACTATCTTTATTGAAAGATAGGAAAAAATCTTCAAGTAATTCTAAAGCGGTTTCGCGTGTGTAAATACCCTTTTCCATATCTGCTTGCAAGTAAGCTATCATATTTTTATCAAAACGACCTAATGTATTATGATAGTTGCCTTCAAGCCACAAAGCATAGTGAATAATACGGAAGAACTGAAGCGCTTCTCGGAAGTTACGCGCAGGATAACGCGGAACTTGGGTAAGAATTTCTACAAGGTCGTCTCTGTCTTGCTTTTTGGCTTCTTCTAAATATTTATCCGATAAAGCGATAATATTATCAATAGCGCGGCGGCTGTATTCATCAGCTTCTTCACGCTTTTTAAGAAGACCTGCAGAAATAATGTCATAATAATTAGGTGAAAGGTTAGAAATATAGCCTAATTCGTGGATATAGTATTTATCCTTTAAGTCTTTCCATTCGTCTTCTGTAAAGCAATCGGGCAAATTGGCAACAGTACGAAGAAAAACAATCTTTTCATCGGGTAAAATAACTGCTTTCTCTTCTTTTACCATACGCTCAAAACGGTCCGCCATACGCTCAATGGGGGAAAGCCCCTTTTCGCTGTATTCTTTGCCTAAATCCCAATCTACAGTATGACGGTAAATATGGTGTTCTTTATTTATTATGGTTTTGTATAATTGTGTATTAGCTAACATAATAATTCTCCTTTAAATAATTATTTGTAAAATGAGTGCAGGGTCTTCACTATCACCTATAGCATCCGACTTTCTGCCCCATAATCTTAAATTTTTGCCGTCGATAATAAGCTTGTTGCCATCTATAGTTACATTTTCGGTAACATCTTTTGCTTGCGTTTCTAATAAGCATTGTGCGTAGATTTTTGCATTTTTCGGAATAGCTTTCTCAAACTCAATACATAGCGTTTTATAATATCCGAACACACCAATCGGCGCGGTTAAGTTTTCAGGGAAAACAGTAATCTTTGCCGGCGCTACAACGCTTTTATTCATATCAAAGCAACGCTTTAAGGTACTTACTGCGTATGCTTTTGTTTTGTTGTTACAGCTTGCCATTACAAACGGTTTGAGCGAATCTGCTTCTACTTTAGGAAGTTTAGTACCCCTTGCGGTTATTGCAGGAACAGTTGAAGAAATTTCCTGACCTTTTGCATTGTACCACCAAACAGGAGAAGTTTCAAAGAAAGCGCTATCGGTTAAAAGCTCATCTGATTTAATATAATCGGCATCAAATATAGACATTGGCGGCGCTAAGCGTTGCCAGTTAAGGCAAGCGCCAACATTTCCGTTATATGCCATAATACCCATATTAAGACCGAGTCCAGCTGCAATTTCGGGAGAACTTTCGATATTTACATAACCTTTTGCGTTATATAAAAAGTTATCTTTTTGTACATTACACAAAAGCGCGTTTGTTCTACAAAGAGTAATGGTATTGGAAAATGGCTCACAAACATCGTATGTACGGAAAAAGTCACTCACTTCCATAATATTTGCCATTTTTTTAGCAACATCATCTTCGGGGGTTTTAGGTCCGCCAAACGGGGTGTGAACAACGGCGTGCTCTATAAGTAAATCGGGAGCGTTTTCTCTAATACATTGTGTCATCATTTCAAGATAATCACGCCTAAAAGCGTGCTCGCCCCAGTCAATTTTCCAATATTTAACGCCTGCGTCATTACTCCATTTTGCACGCTCGCACCAATGCTTGCGGTGGTCAGCCATAGTGGTTTTTTGATTTTCAAAAGGTATTTGCGGTGAAACCCAAAGACCTAAACCGCAGTATCCCATAGCTTTAACCTTTTGGTTTAAGGTTTTTAGTCTTTCTGTGGGAGTATCGCCATAGCCTTCAAATTTTTTATCATCTAAAATCAGCGAGCCAAAAGGAGCTTTGGAAATGTTTGTGTTGGTGCCAAATGGAACATCCCAACCGTCATCAATAAGAAAATATATTCCTCCCAAGTATTCTTTTGGCACTACGTGAAAGAGCGAATTTTCACCGAAAAGCATATTGTCAGTTAAACAATTTCGCTGTTTTACGGGGATATTTTCACCTTCTATATTAAGTTTTAAGGCAATTTTTTCTTGTAAGTCCCAAGTACAAAGATAATTACCATTTTCAGTGAAAGGTTTGCTTAATAAATTCATAGTTTTCCTCTAATATAATATTGTATGATAAATATAGCATATAAGCGCTTTTTTTGCAAGATTTTTATTACATTGTTTTTATTCAAAAGTAATCTCACAGCCAAGGTGTTTTTGGCATTGAGTTAGTCCATCTTTTATAATAGATTTTGTGCGTTCGTAGGATTCTTTTAATTTGGATGAAATACCCGAATATTCGGTACTATCTATGGGGTAAATAGTGTATTTATAACCGCTACCACCCGAGTATTTTTTAACCCAAGTAGGAATAATATTTATACTTTGTAATGAAACTTGTCCGTTTGATTTTTTAAGTGTATAAGAAAACATAACGCCATCTTCAGTGTGACCCTTTGGAGAACTGCTCATAAGTTCGCGGCGTTGGTTAGAAACTGCATTGCCTAAAGAGTAAATACAAATTGTAGTATGGTCGCCACCTTCGGCGTGAATGAGTTCAACAGGTTGTACAACGTGGGGGTGACCGCCTATTATAATATCTACACCAAGATTTGATAGTTTTTGAGCAATTGATTTTTGCCAAGTGTTAGCGCTTAATTGGTATTCTTCGCCCCAATGCATATAAAAGGTTATAAATTCAGCGCCATCGTTTTTCATACCTTTTATAATATCTTCGGCTTCGGTATAAAACTTTTCTATTCGCTGATACGAAAAAGTATTTATATAATCGTTTGCTTCTTGTTTTATAGCACCGCCGTTAAGGTATTTACGGTCAGGGTCAGACCCCGGGGTTTCGTAAGTAAAGTTTACAATGCCTATTTTTATTCCATTTACTTCTTTTACAAGATATTTAGGGTCTTCTAAGGTTTCTTTAGTACCTGTAAATTCTATGCCTTTTTCCTTTAAAACCGATGCGGTACGCTTAAGACCGAAAAAGCCCGTATCGTTAGAGTGGTTGTTAGAGGTCATAAGCATATTGATACCGCTGTTTTTGATAGCGTCTGCAAGTTGGTCGGGGGTATTAAATGCGGGATAGCCTTTAAAACTTCCCGATTCACTACCGCCAAAGGTTAATTCAAGATTTCCTATAGTTAAATCGGCTTTTTTATAGTAGGTAGCGGTTTCTTTAAAAAAGGCGGAAAAATCATATCCGTCAGAGGTTTTTGCGCCCGTTAATTGAGTTTGGTGTACCATAATATCACCAATGCTTAGTACAGTAGCAAAGGTATCGGGTATAACTTCAGGTTCCGGCGTTATACTTTCGGTGCTATTAGCGTTTGAAGAATTATCGCCAACTTTGTCATTACCCTTAAAAATTGTAGATACTATAAAGCTTGTAAGCGCTATAATTCCTATAAGGCAAACAGCGCATATACTTAAAAAAATATTTCTTCTTAATATCGCTTTTTGACGTCTGGTTCTTTTTTTCATAACTAGTCTCCAAGGTTGTTTTATATTGAGTTGATTATATACTTATATAATATACTAAAATCACCTAAAAATCAATATATATTTATGGTTTTGCTTGACTAAACCACTAAATGTAGTGTATAATGTATAAGTATATTTATGTTCATTAAGGAGTATTGTAATGGCAAAAACCAAAGTAGAATACGGAAACGACAGTATTCAAAAGCTTGAAGGTCCTGATAGGGTTAGAAAAAGACCGGGTGTTATATTCGGTTCGGATGGTCTTGATGGTTGTGAACACAGCGTATTTGAAATTATTTCCAACTCAATAGATGAAGCGCGCGAAGGCTACGGTAATAAGATTATTATAACAAAATATACCGATGGCTCTATTGAAGTGCAAGACTTTGGACGTGGTGCGCCCGTTGATTTTAATAATAAAGAACAGTGCTTTAACTGGGAACTTTTGTATTGCGAAATGTATGCCGGCGGTAAGTATAATACCAACGATGGCAGTAACTATGAATATTCGGTAGGCCTTAATGGTTTAGGCCTTTGTTCAACCCAGTATTCTTCTGAGTATATGGATGTTGAAATTAAGCGTGACGGTTATAAATACACCTTGCATTTTGAAAAAGGGTATAACGTAGGCGGTCTAACAAAGGAACCTTATTTGGGTAGGGATACGGGTACTAAAACACGCTGGAAGCCTGACTTGGATGTATTTACCGATATTGATATTCCTGTAGAATATTTTACCGATACATTAAAAAGACAGGCTATTGTAAATGACGGCTTAGTTTTTGTGTTCCGCGAGCAACAGGGTAGCCGTTTTATTCAGCAAGAGATTAGCTATAAAAACGGTATTACCGATTATGTTAATGAAATTGTTGGCGAAAACGGTATGACACCTGTTCAGTTCTGGCAAACCGAGCGTAAGGGTAAGGACCGCGAGGACAAGCCTGAATACAAGGTTAAAATAAATGTTGCAATGAGTTTTAGCAACAAAAACCCCTTAAAAGAATATTACCATAACTCAAGCTGGCTTGAGCATGGCGGAGTTCCCGAAAAGGCTACAAGAAGCGCGTTTCTGGCTATGGTTGATAACTATATCAAGCAATCGGGAAAGTATAAAAACAATGAAAGCAAAATTACATTCTCGGATATAGAAGAATGTTTAGTGCTTGTAATTTCTTCGTTTTCTACTATGACTTCTTACGAAAACCAAACAAAGAAGTCAATTACTAATAAATTTATATACGAGGCTATGGTGGAATTTTTACGCCACCAGTTAGAAATTTACTTTATAGAAAACAAAGCCGATGCGGATAAAATAGCTGACCAGGTTTTAGTAAATAAGCGTAGCCGAGAGCGTAGCGAAAAAGAACGCATTAACCTTAAAAAGACACTTGCTACCGGTAACTCTATGGTAGATAGAGTACAAAAATTTGTTGATTGCCGTAGTCGTGATGTAGCTGAGCGTGAGCTTTATATAGTGGAGGGTGATTCGGCTTTAGGTTCTTGTAAATTGGCGCGAGATGCCGCTTTCCAAGCTATTATGCCTGTTCGCGGTAAAATTCTTAACTGCTTAAAAGCAGAGTATGAAAAGATTTTTAAAAGCGAAATTATTACCGACCTTTTAAAAGTGCTTGGTTGCGGTGTTGAAGTAAAGTCTAAGGCGAATAAGGGGCTTTCTACATTTGACCTTAACAACCTTCGTTGGAATAAGATTATTATTTGTACCGATGCGGACGTTGACGGTTTCCATATAAGGACCCTTATTTTAACTATGATTTATCGCTTAATGCCTACACTTATAAGCGAAGGCAAGGTATTTATAGCCGAAACTCCACTTTACGAAATTGGCACTAAAAAAATGACCTATTTTGCTTATGATGAAAGCGAAAAGAAGGAAATTTTAGAGCAGATAGGCGATGAGAAGTACGATTTACAGCGTTCAAAGGGTCTTGGTGAAAACCAACCTGATATGATGAACCTAACAACAATGAATCCCGAAACCCGCCGACTTATTAAGGTATTACCTGAAGATGCCGAAAGAACAAGCGAAATGTTTGATTTGCTTTTGGGCGACAATTTGCAGGGAAGAAAAGAATATATTTCAGAAAACGGATACCTTTATATTGACGAAGCAGACATAAGTTAAACTTTGTTTCGCAAACTTTAACAGTGAAGAGTGAATAGTGAAAAGTTGATGTGTCGGCAAAGCTGACAGATATATAGTTTCGTGAAGCGAAGCACATTACTTATTCACTATTACCTATTACTTATTACTTTAAATTATAGGAGATAATTTAATGGCACCGAGAAAAAAGAAGGGAGAGGCACCAAAGCGTAAGAATAACGCTAACGCCTTTATTGCGGGAGCAGGAACTATAGTAGAAAGTCCTGTTACTGAAACACTAAAAACTAATTTTATGCCGTATGCTATGAGTGTTATAGTGTCGCGTGCAATACCTGAAATTGATGGCTTTAAGCCTTCACACCGCAAGCTTTTATACACTATGTACACAATGGGGCTTTTAAACGGTAAAACCATAAAATCGGCTAATATTGTGGGTAGAACTATGCAACTAAACCCCCACGGTGATGCCGCTATTTATGAAACAATGGTGCGCCTGTCTGAAGGACACGAAGCGCTTTTGCACCCGTTTGTATCATCTAAAGGTTCATTCGGTAAAGCATATTCGCGCGATATGGCTTATGCGGCTTCGCGTTATACCGAAGCAAAGCTAGCACCCATTGCGGCTGAATTATTTGCCGATATCGATAAGGAAACGGTAGATTTTGTAGATAACTATGATGCTACAATGAAAGAGCCTGTGCTTTTCCCTGTAAGCTTTCCTACAATTTTGGTTAACGCTAATATGGGTATTGCGGCAGGTATGGCAAGCTCGATTTGTCCTTTTAATTTAAAGGAAGTCTGCGAAACCACTATTGCCTATATTAAGGATGAGGAAATCAATGTAGCCGATACACTTTTAGCACCTGATTTCCCAGGTGGCGGTCAGATTTTATATAATCGCGCCGATATGGAAAAAATCTACGAAACAGGTCGCGGAAGCTTTAAGGTGCGCGGTGTATATAATTATGATAAATCGCAAAACTGTATCGATATTACCGAAATTCCGCCCACTACTACTTGCGAGCAGATTATTGAAAAGGTAGTTGAGCTTGTAAAGGCTAAAAAGATTACCGAAATTAACGACATTCGTGACGAAACCGACCTTGACGGCCTTAAAATTACAATAGATTTAAAGCGCGGCGCAGACTACGATAAGCTAATGAAGAAAATCATTAAAATGACTTCATTTGAAGATAGCTTTGCTTGTAATTTTAACATTCTGATAGCAGGCTCTCCGCGTGTTATGGGTGTTAAAGAGATTGTTGATGAATGGGTTGCTTACCGCGAAGAATGTATAAAAAGACGTGTTTACTTTAAGCTTTCCAAAGCTAAGGACAAGCTTCACCTTTTAAAAGGTCTTGAAAAGATTCTTTTGGACATTGATAAAGCAATAAAGATTGTTCGTGAAACCGTAAAGGAAAGCGAAGTTATACCTAACTTGATGATCGGCTTTGGTATTGACCAAATTCAAGCAGAATATGTGGCTGAAATCAAACTTCGCCATTTAAACCGCGAGTATATTTTAAAGCGCACCGCCGAAATTGAAAATCTTATTAAAGAGATTGAAGAAATGGAAGGCATTTTAAACTCTCGCGCTAAGGTTAAAAAGATTATTATTAAAGAGCTTGAGGGTGTTATACAAAAATACGGTGTAGAGCGCAAAACCAAAATAATCAGCGCCGAAGCCGAAACGGTAGAAAATATTGAACCCGAAGTTGATAATTCACCCGTTACCGTATTCTTTACTAAGGACGGATACTTTAAAAAGATTACTCCGCAGTCACTTAGAATGAGTGGCGAGCAGAAGCTTAAAGAAGGCGACGAAATTACGCAGGTTATTGAAACCACCAACGCGGCTGAGCTTTTGTTCTTCTCGAATAAAGGACAGGTTTATAAGAGTAAAACTATAGATTTTGCTGATTCAAAGGCTAGTATATTAGGTGATTATATCCCCACTAAGCTTGAATTTGATGCCAACGAAAATGCTATATATATGGTTGAAACTTCCGATTATTCGGGTAATATGGTATTTATATTCGATAACGGTCGTATATCCCGCGTTCCGCTTTCTTCGTATGTTACCAAGACCAATCGCAAAAAGCTAATTAAGGCTTACTGCGAAAAGCATACATTACACACTATTCTTTACTTGAAAGAAGACTGCGATTTATTGCTTTCGTCTACAAATGGTAGAATGCTTATTGTGAATAGTGCTTCTATTCCCGCAAAACCCACAAAGGATAACGGTGGTATTGCGGTTATGACTCAAAAGAAGGGTCAGCGTATAAGTGAGGTTACGGTTTACGAAAAGGGAACCCTTGAAAGTGAACACCGTTACCGCACTAAAAACCTGCCCGCAGCAGGCAGTAAAAAGCCTGTAGGTACTGCTTCACAAGAAAAACTTGAATTATAAGCGGTATTATGGTACAATAAAAAACCGCCCGACTTAAATCTTTGTCGGGCGGTGTCGGTACAAATTTTCATCTGTTGCAAACGCTTTTTACCGACAGTTATATATTGTGTAATTTTATTTTGATTATTAAAAGAATAATTTTCCAATTAGGAGTGTATAGCGTGAAAAATCACGCTATAGATTATAGGGCGCGTACTGCTCGCCAACAAGTGGCAACCGCGGCACATGCGATATTTTAATCACCATATCAGTGATTTTTATCGTTATTTACGCCCTGAAAGGATATGGTGATTAAAATGGCAAAAGAATTGGCCAAACAGTACAATCCCAAGGATGTTGAAGACAGAATTTACAAAACATGGCTTGAGGGAAAGTACTTCCACGCAAAATGCGAAAAAGATAAGGATACCTATACAATAGTTATCCCGCCACCAAACATTACAGGTCAGCTTCATATGGGTCACGCGCTTGACAATACGCTGCAGGATATTCTTATCCGCTTTAAGCGTATGCAAGGGTTTGACACCTTATGGCTTCCCGGTACTGACCATGCGTCTATTGCCACCGAAGCTAAAATTGTTGAAAAAATGCGCGAAGAAGGCATTACTAAGGAAGACTTAGGTCGCGAAGGCTTTTTAGAGCGTGCTTGGGACTGGAAAAAACAGTACGGCGGCAGAATTATAGAACAACTTAAGAAAATGGGCTCCTCTTGTGACTGGGACCGCGAACGCTTTACCCTTGACGAAGGCTGTAACAAAGCCATAAACGAAGTTTTTGTAAAGCTTTACGAAAAAGGCCTTATCTATCGCGGCGAGCGTATTATTAACTGGTGTCCGCATTGTATGACCTCTATTTCTGATGCAGAAGTTGAATATGAAGAACAAGCGGGCCATTTTTGGCATTTGCGTTATCCGTTTAAGGATGGCAGTGGTTATTTAGAGCTTGCTACAACTCGTCCTGAAACCTTGCTTGGTGATACTGCAGTAGCGGTAAACCCCAACGACGAAAGATATAAGGATATTATCGGTAAAACCTTAATTTTACCGCTTGTTCATCGCGAAATTCCTGTTGTTGCTGATGATTATGTTGAAATTGAGTTTGGTACAGGAGTTGTAAAAATCACCCCTGCGCACGACCCTAATGACTTTGAAGTAGGTCTTCGTCATAATCTTCCTGTTATCAATGTGATGACCGATGACGCAAAAATTACTGATGATTATCCCAAATATGCGGGTATGGACAGATATGAAGCCCGTAAAGCTATTGTTGCTGATTTGGAAGCAGAGGGCGCGCTTGTTCGTATTGAAGACTATACTCATAATGTTGGTACTTGCTACCGTTGCAGTTCAACTGTTGAGCCACGCGTATCTAAACAGTGGTTTGTTAAAATGAAGCCTCTGGCAACACCTGCCATAGATGCAGTTAAAAAGGGCGAAACCAAGTTTATACCGCAGCGTTTTGAAAAGGTTTATTTCCATTGGCTTGAGAATATCCGTGACTGGTGTATTTCACGTCAGCTTTGGTGGGGCCACCGTATTCCTGCTTGGTACTGCGCAGATTGCGGTGAGATTACTGTCTCTAAAACAGAAGCAACAGAATGTAAGCATTGCGGCAGTAAAAACATAACCCAAGACCCCGACACCTTGGATACTTGGTTTTCTTCGGCACTTTGGCCTTTTTCGACTCTCGGTTGGCCCGAAGAAACCGAAGACTTCAAGCATTATTATCCGACAAACACCCTTGTAACAGGTTATGATATTATTCCGTTCTGGGTTATGAGAATGATGTTCTCAGGAATTGAGCAAACAGGTCAAGTTCCCTTTAATACCGTGCTTATTCACGGTCTTGTTCGTGACTCTCAGGGTCGCAAAATGTCTAAATCCTTGGGTAACGGTGTTGACCCGTTAGAAGTTATTGATACTTTCGGCGCCGATGCACTCCGTTTCTCATTAGCTACAGGTAACAGCCCCGGAAACGATATGCGTTATATCCCCGAAAGAGTGGAAGCTAGCCGTAACTTTGCTAATAAAATTTGGAACGCAGCAAGATTTATTTTAATGAATCTTGAAAATGATAACGAAATTCCGCTTGATTTATCGGATTTAGCGCTTGAAGATAAATGGATTTTATCAAAATACAATAGCTTAGTAGCCGAAGTTACTGATAATCTTGAAAAGTTTGAATTAGGTCTTGCCGTAGGGAAGCTTTACGACTTTATTTGGGATGTTTTCTGCGATTGGTATATTGAAATTTGCAAGTCACGCTTAAACGGGGAAGATGCAAAAGCTAAGGATACTGCAAGAAGTGTTCTTGTGTATGTATTTACAAATACATTAAAGCTTTTACATCCCTTTATGCCGTTCATTACCGAAGAAGTATGGCTTAGTATGCCACACAGCGGTGAGAGTATAATGATATCAGATTGGCCCAAATTTATTGAAAAGTTTGAATTTAAGGCAGAAGAAAGCAAGTTTGAAAAGATAATGGCTGTTATTCGTGCTATCCGCAACCGCAGGGCAGAAATGAATGTTCCGCCCTCTAAAAAGGCAAAGGTATTTATTGTGTCTAACGATAATGGCACCTTTGAAAGCGGTAGCGCATATATTTGCCGTTTAGGCTTTGCTTCAAGTGTTGAGACTGCTGATGATTTTGAGGCAGAAGGCTCGGTACGTGTTATTACGGATGATGCTACAGTTTATATGCCTATGAAGGAGCTTGTTGATGTTTCGGCTGAAATTGAGCGCCTTAAAAAAGACCTTAAAAAAGCCGAAGAAGATAAGATTTTCTTTGAGAAGAAGCTTAACAACCAAGGCTTCTTGGCAAAAGCGCCTGCACAGCTTGTAGAACAACAAAAGGAAGGCTTACAAAAGGCTCTTGATAAAATAGCGCTTATTCTTGACAGTATTAAAGATTTAGAGAATATGTAACCCTTAAACAGAAGGTGCGATAATTGTTTATCGCACCTTTTTCGGAAGTAAAACTCATTATCGGTACCCCGCTTGATAGTCTTTACAGGCACTGTTTTATACGGTCTTGCTTCCAATAGTATGTTGTGTAATTTTTTTAATAAAATACTTGTAAAATTTTGGTGTAATATGAATTATATTGAAACATTAAATTATATTCACTCTTTGGGAAATTTTTCAAAAGAGCCGACTTTAGACAGAATAAAAGCGGTGTTAGAAGTTTTGGATAATCCGCAAAATAGTTTTTCGGCAATACATATAGCAGGTACTAATGGCAAGGGTTCGGTATCGGCTATGCTTCACTGCGTTTTTAAAACTAAAGGATTAAAAACAGGGCTATTTATTTCTCCCTTTATTTTAGATTTTCGCGAAAGAATACAAATAAACGGTGAATTTATACCCGAAAACGAGCTCTGTAATTTGGCAGAAATAGTTATAAATACAGGTATAAAGCTTACCGAGTTTGAATTTATTACCGCTGTAGCTTTTCTTTATTTTAAAAATAATGAGTGTGATATTGCGATAATCGAAACAGGGCTTGGTGGAAGGCTTGATGCCACTAACGTGCTTACAAACCTAAAGGCAAGTATTATTACAAAAATCGGTCTTGATCATACTGCGATTTTGGGCGACACAATAGAGCAAATCGCCCGTGAAAAATGTGGAATAATAAAGGATGCTCCCGTTATTACAAGCTTTAATCAGCCTAAAGAAGCGCTAACTGTTTTAAATGAATATAATCTAATAATTCCAAACATCAAAAAATTAAAGGTTATTAAAAGCGATATTTTCGGGAACCAATTTTTATATGACGGCTATTTTTATAAAACTTCACTTTCAGGAGAATACCAAATAGAAAATGCGCTTATGGTAATAGAAACCGCTTTAAAATTAGGGGTAAGCAAGGAAATTATACGAAAGGCTTTAGAAAATACTTTTTTTCCTGCAAGAATGGAAGTAATAAGTAAAAACCCCACCGTAATTTTAGACGGAGCTCATAATCCTGACGGCGCTAACGCTTTAGCCAAAGCTATGCAAAAATACGATGGCGAAATTACGGCCATTATAGGTATGTGCGCAGATAAGGACTGCGAAAAAGTTTTAGAAACGACACTCTGTTACTGCAAACGCGCAGTAGCGGTAGAAATAAAAGATATGCCGCGTTCGTTAAAGGCGGAAGAATTGTGCCAAATGGCGCAAAAATATTCTACTTGCGAAGTTGCTAAGGATTACAACACTGCGTTAGAAAAAGTAAGGGGAGAAGACATAGTTTTCGTCTTTGGATCGCTTTATTTAGCTTCAAGTATAAGAGAAAAATTAAAAAATTTTTACAAAGTATAAATTACGACAAATTTTTTAAGGACAAACCTGTATCATAGATATGGGTTTGTCCTATTTTTTATTTTAGGAGTGTAAAAAATGGCAGTAAAAATAAATGTTACAGGCGAAGTGGTTACAGCCTATTTAACGGGTGAATTGGACCACCATACCGCCAAAGAGATGCGGGAAGCGGTAGACAATGCGGTAGAGCTTAATATGCCGTCACTTTTAGTGCTTGATTTTTCGGGTATTTCGTTTATGGATAGCTCGGGTATAGGCTTGGTTATGGGGCGTTACCGCAACCTGCAAAAAACGGGTGCTGCTTTACATATAAGCGGAGCATCACCTACAATCTATAAGGTTTTAAAGCTTGCAGGAATAGAAAAATTAGCAAAATTAGAAGGAGACAAACAAAATGGTTAAAAATAGCTTTTGTATGAATTTTTTGTCGCGCTCTGCAAATGAGGGTTTTTCGCGTGCGGTGGTATCGGCATTTGCGTCGCAGTTAGATCCAACCTTAGAAGAAATTAACGATATAAAAACCGCCGTTTCGGAAGCGGTTACAAACTGCATTGTGCATGCTTACGGCGACGACGGGGGAAAAATTTACATATCGGCAGAATTATATGAAGATAACACAATCAAAATTAAAATACGCGATAAGGGTAAGGGGATTGAGAATGTCTCGCAGGCTATGGAGCCGTTGTTTACTACGGTGGGCGGTGAGCGTGCAGGACTTGGTTTTGCTGTGATGATGTCTTTTATGGATAGTGTAAAGGTGCGCTCAACAATAGGTAAGGGGACAAGCATTACAATGATTAAAAAACTAAGGCACCGTTTTAGTGTGAATGGTTGAGCAAAACTTACGCCGTGAAGAATTTATAAAACATAACCTACCGCTTGTACATTCCCTTTGCAAACGCTTTTGCGGGCGGGGAATAGAGTACGAAGACCTCTATCAAGCGGGGTGTATAGGACTTATAAAAGCGGTCGATGCTTTTGATAGCGCTAAAGGTTTCGCGTTTTCCACCTACGCAGTACCTGTTATTATGGGTGAAATCAGAAGACTCTTTCGCGACGGCGGCGCCGTAAAGGTATCACGCAGTGTGAAGGAATTATATCTGAAAATTACCCGTAAAAAAGGCGAGCTGGAACAAAAGCTTTACCGTGAGCCAACGGTTAGTGAACTAGCAGCAGAGCTTGGTGTCACAGCAGAAGATGTAACCGAAGCGATATGTGCTGGTATGTCTACAGTATCGCTTACTGTTGATAAAGATGACGGTGTAAGTGAAACCGATTTGCCTTGTAAGTCTTATGAAGACGATATTTGCAACAAGGTAATGCTTGACAGCGTTTTCGAATATTTAGAAGAAGACGAAAAGATGATTGTAAAATACAGGTATTATAATTATTTTACCCAAAGTAAAACCGCAAAGCTTTTAAATATGTCTCAGGTACAGGTGTCGCGCGCGGAGAAAAGAATACTTTTAAAGCTTCGTAAATATTTATCTTAAATAACTTGATAAACTGCACTTTATTTGGTATAATTTAGGTAAATTTAAGGAGTTGGAGTGATTTTTTGTTTCCTGTAATAACTCTTTTAGGTAAAGATATTGGCAGTGATGTCATTTTTACGCTGATAGGTATTGTAGCGTTGCTGACGGTTTGGTTTTTATTAGGTAAAAACCGCGGCTTTACTCTTAAAAATATGGGTTATGCAGCGCTTTTTGTTATAATCGGCGCTATTTTGGGTAGCCGTATTTCTTATGCACTTATAAATTATAGGGCAACGCTTTCTATACTTGGAGGGCTTTCGGGCTTGAAGCTAAGAGCGTTTATAAAAACCGCTTTTAGTATATTCGGCGGTGCGGTTTATTTTGGCGGATTTTTAGGGGCACTACTTGCTTTAAGAATATATACTGCACGATTTTCTAAAAACACACGCAAAACTGCGTTTGATATTTTTGGTGTTTCGGTACCGCTTTTTCACTCCTTTTGTAAAATAGGTTGTTTTTTGAAGGGCTGCTGTTACGGAATAACTACGAAATATGGTATCGTATTTAACAGTAGCGATTTACCTGACGGTGTAGCAGGTGTTAAACGGTTGCCGATAGCACTAATAGAAGCTTATTTTAGTTTGCTTTTATTCCTTTTGCTTTTAAAGTTTTTCAACTCTAAAAAATTTGTTGGTAGAATAAATTATGTTTACATATTTTGGGCTTCCATTTTGTCCTTTGGTTCGGAATTTTTACGTGGAGATATTACAGGCACTAAATTATTCGGCTTATCCTATACGCAAATTTTAAGCGGTGTATTATTTGTTATAGCATTTTTCTTCTTTTTATTCCATATTGGCTATTCTTTTAAAGAAACCTTTAGAAAACCAGAGTGTAGCGCACCACCTAAAAATATCTTTAAAACAATATTTTTATTTTTAGTAACTTTTGGTATTTACGGTATTGTTGTTATGACATCGGTTTCTAAGGATGTAAACCGATTAGTGACACCTAACGACAACAAGCGCACTATGAATTACTGCCTATTGTTTTTCTTGGTGGGTTGGCTTACTTTAGGTATAGGCTATATTATATGGTATTACAGACTTACAAAAAGGATTGCTAATGAGCTTACAAGACGAAATATAGATTACCTTTTCACAAAGGATGATTTTTGGCTTTGGAATGTACTGGGTATTATGGTGCTTATAGGCCCAATTATTTATTTACATAAGCTTTTTACTGCTATAAATTTAATAAATGATGATTAAAAATAAAATTCGGGATAATGTACAGTATCCCGAATTTTTTATATCAATACAGCACTACATGGCAATAAATTTTTAATATTGAAAAAAGAGCATTTTTGCTATATAATGTAATTGGTGGGTTTTACGTATTTTGAATATATTGTATAAGGAGATGTTTTTTATGCAAAAAAAGCTATATAAACTTGCCTCTGTGATACTTATTCTTATTATGGTGGTGACCACATTTGTTACAGTGGCTTCTGCTGAAACAGGTAGTTCAGCTTATGTAATTACCATTGATGACATTGTAAACCCGCTTAGTCGGGGTGTCGAAGAAAGCAAATTATCAAGTTTTTCTATTAGTTCAAAAAAGTATTATAGCGCGCCGGATTTGGAGTCTGATGTTTATACCGATGATGAGGAAGAAGTAGTAAACGATATACGGGCGGCTATGGTTAGACGTGAGCCTACGCTTGATATATATTATAAAACTACCGATTCTACCATTCGAAACAAAATAAACACAGTTTTCCTTAATTGGATTGATAGGGTTATATCCGAAACAGAAAATTCTGATGAAGGCGATTATCTTCGTTGGGTTTATGAGCATATCGGCACGGTAGACGATCAGGTGTATTATTCAACCGACGGTCAGTATTATTATTATCATTTTCCGCTTGAGTTTATTTATTATACTACCCGCGCCCAAGAAGATGCTCTTGATGCGAAAATTGATGAAGTGATAGAAAGTTTTGATTTTGACGCATTCTCTACACCTAAGCAAAAGACTGATACCATTTATAAATTTATAACCAAAAATGTAACATACGATTATGATAATCTTAATATAAGTTCGTATAAATTAAAATACACCGCTTATGCAGCTTTAATAAACGGTACAGCGGTTTGTCAGGGTTATGCTACGCTTTTCTATCGCTTAGCAAAAGAATGCGGACTTGAAACAAGGGTTATTACAGGTAAGAGCCGCAACCAAAACCACGCTTGGAACATAGTGAAAATAGGTTCATACTATTATTATCTGGATTCTACTTGGGATGCGGGTGAAGAAGAGGTAAACTATCAGTATTATTTAAAGGGTAGCGACAGCTTTGTTCCCAGTCATACTCCCGAAGAGCGATATACCACTTCGGAATTTAAACAAAAATATCCGATTTCTGCAACCGATATGAACCTTACTGATGATGGTCTTTCGGACGATTTTGAGTACTATACCTATATGGATGAAGCATACATAACCGCTTATAACGGCAATGATGCTCATGTTATAGTACCCGCACAAATAGGTGGATACCCTGTACATTCGGTGGAAGGTAGTACGTTTAGTAATATGCTTAATATTCAAAGTATCACCTTTTCTGAAGGCATTAAAAGAATGGGTTTTTGCGCGATTGAATGTTGTGAAAATTTAAAGCAGATAAATTTCCCTTCAACTATGAAACTTGTATACGAAAAGAATACCGATTTGGCAAAGAGCGGCTATACCGAAGTTCCAATGTATTGTTACAATCTTGAAAAGGTAACAGTTGCCAACGGTAACCCGTATATGAAGTTGGTAGACGGTATACTTTACAGTGCCGACGGTAAGAGTGTTATTCTTTGCGTTCCTAAGTATAACAAAACAAAGGTAATAATTTTAGAAGGTGTAGAAGATATTGCACCTAACGCATTTTACGGTTGCGAAAATATAGAAGAAATTATTATGCCCGATACTGTTAAAATGATTGGCTACTGGGCGTTTTGTAATTCTAATAATCTAAAAAAGGTAAATATATCTAAAAACTGCGAATTTATAGGTCAGTTTGCTTTTTACTCTACAGCAGTTACAAGTATACATATACCCGCTTCTATGAAAACAATATTGGGTGGCGCATTCGGCACGGATCTCACCGAAATAACTGTAGATAGTGAAAATGAAAACTTCTATATGCAAAACGGCGCATTGATAAGTTATAATGCAGAATTTAATAACAGAACAATTTTAAAATATGATATAGACAATCCTGCTACTGTTTTTACAGTTCCCGATAATGTTTTGGAGATAGAGCAATATGCATTTTTGAATGCTAAAAATCTTGAAAAGGTTATAGTCCCCGATAATGTAGAATATATTTGGCATTACGCTTTTGAAAATTGCGATTCATTAACTCATTTTGAATTCCCCGAAGGTATAGAAACCGTAAACGACGGTGTGCTTGTTGATTGTGATAATATAATGAGTGTTATTATACCTGATTCGGTTACCACAATCGGTGATATGTTGGTTAACGGTAATGACGGCTATACTATTTATGGCGAAAAGGGTGGCGTAGCCGAGCAGTATGCTAATACAAATAGTATTAAATTTAAAGAAACCAGTGAGTTTGTATGCACAAACGGCCATACCGTACAAAAGAAGTTTGTAGATGAGTATACTTATTATAATGTGTGTACCGTTTGCGGTGACCGTGCAATAACGAAGTATTTAAATGTTATTGAACCGTTGGCATATGTTGCAAAGGTTGAATATGAGTATTATTCGTATACAGGTAAAGCAATCAAACCTAAAATTGCACAATTTGAAGGCGCCAACGGCGAACCAATGGTAGAAGGCGTTGATTATAAAATTTTAGGTTATTATGAAAATATCAATGCAGGGTACGGATATATAGAGGTTCAGGGCATTGGTAACTATGCCGGAAAAGGACAGATTCCTTTCGAAATCAAACCAATCCATATTTCAAAAAAGACAATAGGAATAGAGTATTTGTCCACCAATTATGACGGCGGTGAAAAGCAACCGATTATAAAAATTGAAGGGCTTGACGAGTTTGAAGATTTTAGTGTAGAGTATAGCAATAATATATATCCCGGTACTGCAAAGGCAAAAATAACTGCCTGGGGTAATTATGAAGGTACCGTTACGGTTAACTTTGAAATAAAATTACCTGCCACTAAAAAGGTTACAACAACCCTTTACGGACATAACGATGTAAAGGTTTCATGGAATAAGGTTATGGGCGCAACAGGTTATTTGGTTTATTACAAAAAATCTTCGGCTAAATCCTATACTTATAAAGGTAGCACAACCGCGCTTTCTTACAATTTTGCAAACCTTTCAAGCAATACTAAATACGACTTTAAGGTTGTAGCTTACTGTCTTAAAGGTAAAACCAAAATAACATCATCCTATTATAAAACCGCAAGCGCTACTACGCTAAGGAATTTAAAGGCACCGTCTAAGGTTACTTTGTCACTTTACGGTTATGATGATGTAAAGATTAGCTGGAGTAAGGTATCTTATGCTAAGGGCTACTATGTATATTATAAAAAATCTTCTGCTAAGTCTTTCACATATATAGGCAAAACAACTGGTACCTCCTTTAAAAAAGCAAATCTTTCCGATGGTGTGAAATACACCTTTAAGGTTGTGCCATACGGTGTTTCGGGTAGCAAGATAATACTTGATGATAACTATAAAACCGCTTCGGTTTACACCTTGAAGAAGATATCAACACCTAAGATTACAAAGTCATCTTCTAAAAAGGTTAAGGTTAGCTGGACCAATATAAACGGCGAGAGTGGATATCAAATTTCGCAGTCGACAAGCAAGAGTAAGACTAAAATTGTTTCAACCTACACCACCACAAGCGGCAAGAGTAAAACTATAAAAGCAACCAAGAAAAAGACCTATTACTATAAGGTAAGAGCTTTTGTGAAGGTTGGTAAAAAGGTTTATTACGGACCTTGGTCAACAGTTAAATCCTATAAGCTTAAATAATAAAAAAGAAGTGTGTGGAAAATTGAACAAGTCCAGTAAAAACGGACAATAGAAAAAAGAGTCCCCTATGGTAGAATTGAAATAACTACCATAGGGGGATTTTTTATGCCAAGAGAATATAGAAATATAA
Organism: Clostridia bacterium; assembly: GCA_017403265.1. Lineage (GTDB taxonomy): Bacteria > Bacillota > Clostridia > Oscillospirales > Acutalibacteraceae > UBA737. Next base: position 63 of record JAFQOJ010000021.1, on the reverse strand, counting down.
AGGAATATGAAAGCGAAATATTTGCATTGCGAGGGCAAGGAAAAACAAACCGAGAAATATGTG
>JAFQOJ010000020.1 GCA_017403265.1 Clostridia bacterium | reverse complement strand
TAGCTAAAGCTTTTTGGAACTACCGGCACTGCCGGTAGTATTCGTTACACAACAAAAAAGGACTTAGGGAAAATCCATAAGTCCTTTTACTATAAATCAAACTCAATCAAATGTAACTTCAAAAAGTTCATTAGGTGTGCATTCAAGTAATAAGCAGATAGTTTCTATATTTTCATATCTAATTGATTTTGTTTGGTTGTTTACCATTTTATTAAAATTTTGATAACTCATACCTAATTGCTTATACAACCAATATTTTGTGTGTCCCTTTTTTTCGAGCAATTCTAAAACTTTCAATTTAATCATAAGATATTTCCTCATAACTTACTTTTTTATTAGATAATATCTTATTTTTCCTCTTTACATATAGACTATTACATTATATAATGTAATAATTATATAATAAACGATATTTTATTGGAGTGATTACTTTGAATAAGTCTAAAGATGATATTGTCACTTGTGAATACTGTGAACATCATAAATCATTATACTCTGAAAAAGAGGAAAGCTTTTTTGAGAAACATAATGGATACTGCAAAATAAAAAACACCGAAAGAGCAACAGATGCCGAAATATGTGAATTTTTTAATATTAAAGCAGGATATTATACTTCAAAATGGTATCCAAACAAAGAAAACTACCAATTATAAAATATAAATTTAAAAATGGCTTGGAGAAAATCTCCAAGCCATTAAATTTTGTAATATGAATTACTTATTAAGCGCTTCGTTAACTGCAACTGCGCAAGCAACAGTCATACCAACCATGTGATTGTTACCCCCCACTATGAACAGCCCTTTTTCTTCCTCGTATCAATTATTTTTAGTATTATATTTCGTCTTCATTTCTCGTAACAACTCTAATTCAACTGCCTTGTAGTTGCTCGTCCTATAAAAATAAACATCTATTGTTTTTCCTTGTTTGTAATATTCTAAAACAACCTTATTCATTTTACAGTTGGTAATTTGTCCCCCTACAAAACAGTTACGGGGAGATATGATACCATACCCCATATCAAAGCGCCTTTTGAGATTGTTGGCTTCGCCTATGTATATTGGTTTTGAATCTCCATTAACAACCCAAGCATATACGCCACTTACCGTATCTGCTTTATCAAGTTTGAATTTGCAAAACTCTCCGTCGCCCAACTTATGCAACGGCAATCCTTTTTTATTGTTATATTTATTCTGTGGTGCATATAAGTAGATTCGCCCACAACTATCTTTATATGGTTCAATGGTTTGGATATACTCAAACTCATAATTGCCAATTTTCATTATTAAACCTCGTCTTGAAATATCTTTTTTATTTTGACAGGCTTTCCACACTTACGAGCATAGTCAATCATTGACTTTGTCACCTTGCTTTTCTCGTCCCAAAAACAAATAACATAATCGCTGACCTCTGCCATTTGTTTATTTCGTCTTGGTCCTGCGCTTCTGCCGTATATTTTCCAATCGGCAGGGTACTTTTCTACCTTAAATCCATTTTCTAGGGCATATCGTTCTCCAATAGCATCAGCGCCACTTGCACAACCTGAAACAATAACAATATCGTTTTTCCGTTGGATGTTAGATAGGCACAAATCAATATACCGTTTTGCCTCGTCGTAATTGTTATAATATCTACACCCTGCAATTACAACTCTTTTAATAGGCAATTTTTTCTTAAACATTATACATACCTCAATAAAAAAGCACACCCCCGAAGAGTGTGCCGAAAAAGTGCTTCCCTCGGTTTCGCTACCACACTACACCGATAAATATCCGCAGGGGAAATAAAGAGAGAACACCTTTTACCAAGGTAGTATCTCCCCACGCGGACATAAAATTTATCACATATTAAAATGTAGTGTGGTATGTTCATATAATACCACATTCAAAATTTTTTTGCAACTGTTATTAAAAATGTTGCAGATACAATTTTTCATTTTAAAAAAATCGTGCTCTTTTCGACAAAATGTGATAAAATATGTTTTAGGTGATATTTATGTTTTTTATAACCAAGGAAACTGCACCTGCGGGTGTAGGCTTTTCTACCTTCGGCACTACTCATTTACTCTGGCTTTTAGCCTTTGTTTTACTATGCGCTGTATCTATAATATTTTACCGTCGGCTTGATGCCACTAAAAAAAGTATTATGATTAAAATTATAGGCGGCTCGGTTCTATTTTTGGAAATTCTAAAAAATATTGTTGCTATAGCCGTAAATGATTTTGGTGTAGGTCATCTTCCATTTCACCTTTGCGGAATCAATGTTATTTTAATAAGCTTTGATATTTTTAAACCCACCAAAATCGTTTGCAATTTTCTCTACTATTTAGGTATTCCTGGGGCAATCCTAGCTCTGCTTTTCCCTAATTGGACTGTGCTACCGTGCCTTAATTTTTTTGCTATTCATAGCTTTGTTATACATATGCTACTTGTTCTATATCCTTTAATTTTAGTAACAGGCGGCGATATAAAGCCTAATATAAAGGCTATGCCACGATGCATATTACTACTTGTTATTATGGCTATACCTATCTATTTTCTAAATCTTTTATGGAACACAAACTTTATGTTCCTTATGGACCCCGAAACAGGCAATCCTTTAGAACTTTTTGAGAAATATTTAGGCAGTCATTTGTGGGGTTTCCCCATTCTCTTACCAATAGTAATGTTTATTATGTATATACCCATGCCCATTGCCTCACTTTTTGGGAAGAAGGAAAATAAAGATAAAAAACAAGAAAAAGAAGAAGTTACAGTAGGATAAAAACAACTTATAAAAAAATCTCCAACACGCAATTGCGTATTGGAGATTTTTCACCTTTATTATTTTGTTTTTTTATTCAAAACCTTTGACCAAGAAGAATATTTTTTAACTCCGTCGAGCTTCTTGTATGTCCTTATACGCACATAATATTTTTTCTTAGCAGATAATTTTTTGATTGTTGTGCTTGTTTTACTCTTGGACACACTAACAGTTTTAGCCTTTTTAAAGGTCTTGCTTGTTGAATATTCAATCTGATATCCATCAATTTTGCTCTTCTTTTTCCATGTAACCTTTAAGGCTTTTTTAGAAGCCGAAACCTTACTTAAAGTAGGTTTTTCTAATTTATAAGTAGTGGCAGTTTTTACCTTTGACCATGAAGAATAGTTGGTTTTACCGTCAATCTTTTTAAAGGTTCTAATACGAACATAATATTTTTTACCTACAGTCAACTTTTTAAGGGTATTGCTTACTGTTTTATTACCTTTGAATGTGACCGTTTTTGCTTTACTAAATGACTTGTTAGTTGCATACTGCAATTGATAACCGTCAACATAACTTTTTTTGTTCCAAGTAACCTTTACAGTATTGTTTTCGGAAACAGCCTTTTTGAGTGAGGGTGTTGCTAATTTAAAAGAGTAGGCAACATTGTAAATAATATCTGAGGTGGGAGCATTAGATGAGAAAAAGGATTTATTTGCTGATACCGTGATGTAATATGTACCTTTTGATACAACTATGCCTGATAGTGAACCTTTTGTAATATTATCTACTACTAATGTTTCAAGTACACTTCCCGCCGAATTTTTAAGTTCTATTTTATACCCGACACCGTCATCATCGCTTAAGGACCTTGAAAAAGAAAGCTTTACAGTACCCGCAGCCAAAACCGTTAGCTTGTAATTATCGGCATCATCACCGTTTAAAAGGGTACCTTTACGGGAAATGCCCGCTTTAATTGAATCAGCGACTTTTAAAACATTATTATTAGTCTCTGTTTCCCATTTGGAATCACTCTTTTGGGTGAGCTTTAAGTCGTAATCAATACCTACAGGCTTGCCATCTGTGAAAAATTTATATTGGGCACAAACCTTTACATAAATCGTTCCATTAACTGCTATAATCGGGGAAGTTATCTTGCTGTAACATGTACCAGACCATAGCAAATCCATGCTTTTATCATAAACTTCTAGAGCAAAACCGTCCCCTAAATAAGAACCAATGAAATTATTATTAGTACCAAAGTCTAAAATAAAATAATCTTTGGTAACATTAAACTTATAATAATCAACATCATCTTCATTATATAAATTACCTGTATAACTTTTGCCGCAAGCAGCTATATTAGCCTTTTTCAATTCATTATTTGCTTCTTTTTCCCAAGTCGGACCAACATTTTGTGTAACTTTTACACCATAATCAATATCAATGGGCTTACCATCAGTAAAATATTTATAATGCGCATAAACTTTTACATAAATAGTTCCAGTAAATGCAAGATTTATTGAAGTGGCTTTTTCATAAATGGGTTCACTTGTCCAAATCAAATTCATTGACCCATCATAAACAGCTACTCCCCAACCGTCACCAACATTAACATCTAAAGGACTGCCTTCAATACCAAAGTCTACAATAAAATAATTACCTGATGTATTAAATTTGTAGTAATCTATGTCATCTCCGCTAGACAACGACCCTACTATTTTTCCGCTAAATTGATTTGCCTTAGCTACTGTATCATTATTTTCTGTTTCTCTGATTGGTGTAGCAGCAACCGCAGAAATTGTGAAACAACTAAAAATAATAATTACGCTAAGTAAAAATGCCAATATTTTTTTCATTTTTCTTTCCTCCTAAGCTTTATGTAACAAATCGTTACATAATCATTGTAACAAATCGTTACAATAAAGTCAAGGGATACTTTTTAGGAGAAAATATATCTATGAATAAAAATTCAGGTTTAATCGGCCTTAAAATAATACGCAAGCGCAGAAATTTAAACCAGCAAAAAGTAGCTATGGATTTAAACATAAGCCGCGAGGTAATTTCTTATTATGAAAATGGCAAACGAAACCCCGATATTCAAATGCTTAAAACCTTATCAAAGTATTTCGGAGTATCTATCGATTTTTTAATTAACGGTGAAGACTACAAAAAATAACTACCAGCATTTTGAAATGTTGGTAGTTATTTTTTCAACGAAAAGGGACTTGGAAAATTTCCAAGTCCCTTAATAGTTTTAAGCTAAATTATTTATTAAGTGCTTCGTTAACTGCAACTGCGCAAGCAACAGTCATACCAACCATGGGGTTATTACCTGCACCGATAAGTCCCATCATTTCAACGTGAGCAGGAACAGAAGAAGAACCTGCAAACTGAGCGTCAGAGTGCATACGGCCCATAGTATCGGTCATACCGTAAGAAGCGGGGCCTGCAGCCATATTATCGGGATGTAAGGTACGGCCTGTACCGCCGCCCGATGCAACAGAGAAGTATTTTTTGCCCTGTTCGATACATTCTTTCTTGTATGTACCTGCAACAGGGTGTTGGAAGCGAGTTGGGTTGGTGGAGTTACCGGTAATGGAAACGTCAACACCTTCCTTATGCATTACTGCAACGCCTTCACGAACATCATCCGAGCCGTAGCAACGAACCTTTGCGCGTTCACCGTTTGAGTAAGCAATTTCTTCAACAATTTCAAGCTTACCTGTAAAGTAGTCAAACTTAGTTTGAACATAAGTAAAGCCGTTAATTCTTGAAATAATCTTAGCGGCATCCTTACCAAGACCGTTAAGGATTACGCGTAAGGGTTCTTTACGAGCCTTGTTAGCGCTCTTTGCAAGACCGATTGCACCTTCAGCAGCAGCAAAGGATTCGTGACCTGCAAGGAAAGCGAAACACTTGGTTTCGTCGCGTAAAAGCATAGCACCTAAGTTACCGTGGCCGATACCAACCTTACGGTCGTCAGCAACAGAACCAGGGATGCAAAAAGACTGAAGACCAAGACCAATTTTTTCAGCAGCTTCAGCAGCGCTCTTAACCTCATCCTTAATTGCGATAGCGCAACCTACTACATAAGCCCAGCAAGCGTTTTCGAAGCAGATAGGCTGAATGTCTTTAACAATTTTATAAGGGTCAATACCTGCTTTGTCGCAGATTTCCTTAGCTTCTTCTATAGAAGAAATGCCGTGCTTTTCGAGTTCAGCATTTATTTGAGCAATTCTTCTTTCATAACTTTCAAATAGAGCCATTCCTATATACCTCCTATATTATTCGTGACGAGGGTCGATAAGCTTTACAGCATCATCAACACGGCCGTACTGTCCGCTTGCTTTTTCTAAAGCCTCATTAGCGTCCATACCCTTTTTAATCATATCCATCATCTTGCCTAAGTGTACAAACTTATAGCCGATGATAGCATCATTTTCGTCAATAGCAATCTTAGTAATATAGCCTTCAGCAAGCTCTAAATAACGTGGTCCCTTAAGCTTGGTAGCATAAGTGGTACCTGTTTGTGAGCGAAGGCCCTTACCTAAGTCTTCAAGACCTGCACCAATCGGTAAACCGTCTTCAGAGAAAGCGGTCTGTGTGCGGCCATAAACAATTTGTAAGAACAATTCACGCATAGCGGTATTAATAGCATCGCAAACAAGGTCAGTATTTAAAGCTTCAAGAATGGTTTTGCCAACCAAAATTTCAGAAGCCATAGCAGCCGAGTGTGTCATACCCGAGCAGCCTAAGGTTTCAACCAAAGCTTCTTCAATAATACCGTCTTTAACATTAAGAGTAAGCTTGCAAGCACCCTGTTGAGGAGCGCACCAGCCCACACCGTGTGTAAGACCCGATACATCCTTTACTTCCTTTACCTGTACCCACTTACCTTCTTCAGGTATAGGTGCAGGACCGTGATATGTACCCTTTGCTAAGGGACACATGTTTTCAACTTCTTTTGAATAGTTCATATATGTACTCCTTTCGGTAATATAACAACATTATACCAAAATGTTATTAGAAACTCAATAGCCCAAGTGACAAAAAATCAACACATTTGAGCAATTATACTGTTAAAATAATCAACAGCTTCGCATTTTTCTTTTTCAATTAACTTTTGTTTTTTAGAAAACTCAATTGGCTCGTCCAATATTTTTAAAATATTGGCCTTTAATACTTCGTTTCTGCCAAGAGCTAAGTTCACAAGCTCTTTACTGTTTTCGCTTTTATCGTTAGTTAAAATTTTATTGCAAACTTTTGTAACCTCGATAACAGATTTGCCTATAACAGCTGCGGCGTACTGCATTTCGCTTGACAGCTCTATACCTTTATGCGAATTCATATCAAACTCCTTGTTCTGAGCATTGAGTTTTATAATTTCTTCGGTTTTTTCTGCTAATGAAGATGTTAGATGCTCTATGGTTTTTTCTTTTTCAAGTATAGCGCACTCAAGCAAAGCCACTTCATCTCTTGTAGTATCCACTGCTTCACCCACAGGCTTTAATAACTGCTCATGCTCTGATAGTTCTGCATTTGGGGGCACAGTTTTTTTCAAGAAAGCGGTTTTTCTACGCAAGGGCGGTATAATTTTTACTAATAATAAGCATATCAATATAGCGCCTATAATACCCGCCGCATCAAGCAAAAAGTCCCGAAGTTCACAGCTTCTGCCGCTTACAAACCGCTGATGATATTCATCACTCGCTGCATACAGCAAGCAAAGCAAGGCGCTTAACAGCATACGAACAGAAAAGCGCAATCTCCTATAACTTACAAAACTTAAAAAACTTAAAACCCCAAGCACAGCAAAGGCAATTATATGAGCCGATTTTCTGGCGACGAACTGAAAAGATGCTACAACCTCAGTTTTCTCTACAGAAGATAACTCTGCAAAATTTGGATAAACTTTTTCGGCTATAATTTCAATTACGCTGCCGCTAATCTCACTTGAAACCTCAGCAGGCTGAGCCGACATATAAAATATAAAGCCCATCCACAAAACAAGCAATATTATACTAAAGCTTCTAAAAAAAGAACGCATAATATTCTCCTTAGTGTTTACTTATCCAACCTTTTTGTAGAAATTCATAGGATTAACCCAAGAACCGTTTACCGCAATACCAAAATGCAAATGTGCACCTGTAGAACGGCCCGTAGAGCCAATATAGCCTATGATTTGGCCTTTTTTAACCTTTTCGCCCTTTCTTACTACGATAGATGCCATATGCGCATAATAAGCAACATATGTTTTACCGTTTTTAGTACCGTGGTTAATAGTGATATAGTTACCGTAGCCATTACCACAGCAGTTTCTTACAGGCTTTTTGCCGTAGTTATGTCTACAGCTATTCGAATATGTTGTAACAACACCATCAGCTATTGCAATAATTTTATCACCCCAGCAGTTACCGTTTGCAATATCTAAGCCGTTGTGATATCTGCCCCAACGCGGACCGTAGTAAGAAGAAATACGGCTTACTGTAGGTGTAGGCCACAAAAAGTCCTTACCGTCGTATTTCACATTGACATTAGAACCGCTTGAAGCATTAAGTATAGCATTAAGAGCGTTTTGCATTTGCTTTAGCTCTTTTTCAACCTCGGCATTTTCGTTTGCAACTTCATTTTTGTCCTTATTAATAGAATTGATTACCGACTGAATGGCGCTTTCTTCCTTAGCAAGCTCCGCCTTTTTAGCGTTAATAGTTTCTTTAACGGCAACCTGCTCTTCCAAAAGCTTTTTGTTTTCTTCTTGCTTCTCTTCAAGCTTTTTAATTTCGGCAACTAGCTCTTCTATCATTTTTTTGTCTCTTGCTGAAACAGAAGCAGTAAGCTGAGATAACTGTAAAAAGTCTGAAAAATTCTCAGCGCCTAACAAAAGTTGAAGATTACTGCCGTTATTACTCATATAAATTGCGCGCAAACGCTTTTTAAACGCCAATTTATCGGCTTCAATCTGTTTATTGTTTTTCTTAATTTCAGCCTTATTAGCCGAAATTTTACTGTTAATAGAATTTATTTGCCTGTTACAAGCGTCAATTTGACTTTGAACATTCGCCATTTTACGCTCAATAGCGCTTTTTAACTCTTTTTGCTTATTGATTTTGCCTTGATATTCTTTAATCTCGGCTTCTAATTTTTTAGATTCGGCTTCAAGCTTACTTATTTCCTGCTGAATTTCCGATTTACTTGCCGCACCGATATCTGCCACAAAAACTGCAGTAAAGGTAAGCACAAACACTAAAACCGCAGAAATAATTTTAATATATCTTTTATACATAAAAGCTCCTATATTTAAATCTAGATTGCCGCAAATTCGCTTCCCTCTTTACGAAGGTACTTACTAATCATAATAAGACTGCCTATTACACCCGAAAGTATACCTATACCTAAGAACATTAGAACAAGCAACCAAGCCATTTCACCAAAAGCTATAACATTTCCAAAGGTTTTAATAATAGTTTCGGTAGCAATACGGTAACAGCAGTAAAGTAAACCTTCAGCTATCAGTGCTGATATAATACCTATAACCATACCCTCAACTACAAAGGGAAGTCTTATAAAGGTATCGGTAGCACCCACTGCCTTCATAATGCTTATTTCAAGCTTACGGGTATACATTGTTACGCGAATGGTATTTGAAACTATAACAAGCGAAATTATCATAAGTATAGCAATAATCCAAATTCCCGCAACCGCGATACCGTTTTCAATAGCCGCTAGCTTTTCAGCCAAATCACCGTTAGACTGAATTGTATCTATACCGTTAAGCTTTTCTATTTCCTTAACCGTTTGGTCAAATAACGACATATCGGTCATAGCAACCTTAGCCGCACATGAAAGCGGATTTCCGTTTTCTTCCTTTAAAAAGGAAAAATACTTCTTTTGGCTTTCATCCATAGCCTGCGTTGCAGTTTCAAGACCTTCCGCGCTTGAAATAAAGGTTACACTCGCTACATTGGGGATTTTTTCAATCTCCTTGCAAAGTGCTAACGCTTCCGCTTCACTATGAATAACATAATCCGATTTGCGTATTCCGTTTTTATCGGGTTTTTCTTTCTTGTTGGTGGTTTCGGGGGTATTGTCACCATATAAAGCCCAGCTGTAATCCTTCATATAAGCCATTACAACATTTTGTTTTTCAAGATTACCCATAGCCATATTAACATTTTCGGATATCATAACCGCCAAGCCTATAATTACCATACAAGCAACCAAAACACCTACCGATGCTATGGTCATAAGACGGTTCGTCCAGGTGTTTTTAACACCTTCTTTTAAGAGATACCTAAGGCTTCCAAGCTTCATTATAGGTCACCTCCTGCATTGTCTGCTACAATCTTACCGCCGTCAAGCATAATAACGCGATGTTGAAAATCACGCACAAGATTATGGTCATGTGTTACCATTAGCACTGTGGTGCCGCGTTTGTTAATTTCGGTAAGTAATGATACGATTTCGTAAGACATTGTAGGATCAACGTTACCTGTAGGCTCGTCCGCAATTATTAAATCAGGCGAGTTCACAAGCGCGCGCGCAAGACCTACACGCTGTTGCTCACCGCCCGAAAGCTGATTAGGCATTGAGCGAGCCTTATGACCTAACCCTACAAGCGAGAGCGCCTTTGTAACCTCGCGGCGTATATTACGTCCGTCAGCACCTACAACGTGCATAGCAAAAGCCACATTTTCAAAAACATTCATATTGGGTATTAAGCGGAAATCCTGAAATACAATACCCATTGTACGACGTAAAAGCGGAACAGCCTTACGCTTCATTTTAGTAAGATTAAAGCCGTTAACCACAATTTTGCCTGTATTTGCCTTTTCTTCGCGCATAATAAGCTTCATAAATGTACTTTTACCCGCACCCGAAGAACCAACAACAAACACAAACTCGCCGCTGTTTATTTTAATATTTACATCCTCTAAGGCGTGTGTTCCTGTATTATAGGTTTTAGATACACCGCGAAACTCAATAATCGGTTTTTCTTCGCGTATTTCAAAACCTTCTTTCAAATGTCCCATTCAAAAAATCCTTTACTTAATATTTAATCGGGTTACTCTTTAAATACTTGTTAACCATTAAAGCAATCTTGAATATAATCGCATGGTCAAACTCGCGAAGGTCTAACCCCGTGATTTTCTTAATTTTTTCAAGTCTGTAAACCAAGGTGTTGCGGTGAACAAACAACTTACGCGATGTTTCTGAAACGTTAAGATTATTTTCGAAGAAACGCTGAATGGTAAATAAGGTTTCTTGATCAAGATTTTCAATAGAGCCACGCTTGAAAACTTCTTTTAAGAAGGATTCGCAAAGGGTTGTAGGCAACTGATAAATAAGTCTTGCAATACCCAAATTATCGTAAGAAACAATAGTCTTTTCGGTATCGAACACCTTACCCACTTCAAGTGCTGCCTGTGCTTCCTTGAACGAACGCGCTAAATCTTTAAGGTTATTAACTGTAGTACCTATACCGATAACAACATGAGCATAGAACTCGCCCGAAATAGTATCAGCAATGGTAGAAGCCATTTTTTCTATAACCTTAGGCTCTATTCCCTGCGCAGTTTCCTTAACAAGCGCAATATCGTTTTCATTAATATTTATAATAAAATCTTTAGATTTGTCGGGGAAAAGATTTTGAATAATATCATAAATTGAAACATCACTTGAATCAAGAGCGCGAATAATGATAACAGTACGCGAAACATCGCTGTTAAAATAAAGCTCACGCGCTTTAATATAAATATCACCAGGTAGAATATTGTCAAGAATTATATTTTTGATAAAGTTGGCACGGTCATACTTTTCATCATAATAGAACTTAATATTAGAAAAAGCCACCGCTAAAACATTGGCATACTTAGAAGCCAAAAGGTCGTCTCCGTCTACGAATACTGAATATTTAGCACCTTGATTTGAAGGTATAGCCTTGTAGGTGTATCCCCCATTGGCCTGACTCTCAATAGTAGGCGTAAAATCTAATACAGTTTCACCTATTTTACCAAGCTCACTTGATGCAATTACGGTCATATTTTCGTCCACAACACCAAAGGTACGATCGATTGCGTCCTTCATTTGATGAATAACGCCCTGAAATAGTCGGTTTGCCATTAAAACACATCCCTTTTTATATAATATAAATTATAGACATAATAAACTTATTATATTGTACACTTTTTTTGTCGGTTTTGCAAGGGGAATATTGCAAAAAGTTACAAAAAAATTACAATTTCCAAAATTTTAGTAATGTTATATCCATTTTATGTTAAAATTAGTATCGAATTTTGGAAAGGACGGTATTTTATGGCAAAAAATAAAACAAAAACAGGCATATTATGCGCACTGTTTGCGAATGTTATTTTTGGATTCAGCTTTTTATTTTCAAAAACCGCACTTTCTGTTTCAGAACCGCTTGTAATTTTAGCAGCAAGATTTACTCTTGCATTCCTGTTTTTAAACATTTTATGGGCCTTAGGTGTTTTTAAAATCAACTTTAAATCACTTTTTAAAAGCCCTACTCTTTGGCTTATGGGTTTGGCTCAACCCTTTTTATATTTTGTTTTTGAGCTTTACGGATTATCGCTTGTATCTTCGGCGGTTTCGGGGGTTATAATAGCCTTAGTACCTGTTGCGGTAATGCTTTATTCTATTTTAGGGTTAAAGGAAAAGGCTACACCTTTACAATGGGTTTTTACCCTCATTTCCATTATAGGCGTTTCGGCAATCAGTATTAGTTCAAATAACGGAGAAAAGACCTACACTTTAGGCATTTTACTGCTTTTAGGTGCAGTGATTTGCGCTGCCGCATTTAATCTTTTAAGCCGTAAGCAGTCAAGCTCTTATTCCCCATTTGAGCGCACCTATGTTATGTTTTTTATAGGCTTTGTAGGTTTTAATGCAACTGCAATTATTTCACTAAAACAAGATTATTTCACTGTTTTAAAGCATAGCTTTTGCCAAAGCGCATTTATTGTATCTATTGTTTACCTTGCAATAATCTCCTCAGTTTTGGCGTTTTTGCTTTATAATTTTGCAACCTCTAATATTTCGGCGGTAATGGCATCCTCGTTTTCTAACATTATCCCTATAGTTACGGTGTTAGCAGGTATATTTATATTAAAAGAAAACTTAAAAGCTTTAGACCTTTGCTTTTGTACGCTTATCATTTTAGGTGTTTGGGGCGTCAATAAATTTGCCACGAAAAAGAAAATTGAAAATTTTTGAAATTAACTATTGACAAAACGGACAAGTTTAGATATAATATACAGGTCGCTGAAATTATGGCTGTATAGCTCAGTTGGCTAGAGCATGCGGTTCATACCCGCAGTGTCATTGGTTCAAATCCAATTACAGCCACCACTTCGGCCCGTTGGTCAAGAGGCCTAAGACACCGCCCTTTCACGGCGGTAACACGAGTTCGAATCTCGTACGGGTCACCAAAAATCTCGTTCTTTAGAACGAGATTTTTTATTTTTTTTGCTAAATCAACGGTAAATCACCATCCTTTAAAACTTTGTTCAAAGTTTTACTTGATTTTTTTAAAAGTATGTAGTATAATAATTTTCGCTGTTTTAAACAGTTATGGAGAGATGGCTGAGCTGGTCTAAGGCGCACGATTGGAAATCGTGTAACGGCTAATACCCGTTCAGGGGTTCGAATCCCCTTCTCTCCGCCAAACAGAAAATCCTGTCGATTATTGTCGGCAGGATTTTTTATACTATTCATTTGAAAAATTCAAAAATAATAATTATTGCTCGCTATAAAAAATTATGTTATAATCCCTTTATGACCAAAATTTACATTCTAAAAAACAACACTGACCATTACGGTTTTGTGAAACAACTCGCCGCCGAAAAAAATAATATAGAAAAATCCGAGCTTATACTTTCCAAAGGTAACCACGGTAAGCCTTATTTTGAAAATCTACCCGATTTTCATTTTAACATTTCACATTCAGGAAATTTTCAGGTAATAGCTATAAGCAACCGCCCTATCGGGATTGATGTAGAAAGGCTTAAATCGGTTAATCCAAATGTTGCAAAGCGTTTTTGTAAAGACGAATACGGCTATATAACCGAGTGTGACTCAGACTACCGATTTATCGAAATTTGGACTAAAAAGGAAGCCTACCTAAAATATTTAGGCGAAGGTTTACACGGCGGTCTTAATAGCTTTAGCGCATTAAAAACCGATATACCCATAAAAACCTTTAAAAAGGGTGATTATATAATTTCGGTATGCGGTACCGAAGATTTTGAAATCATAGAATAAAAAACTGCTGCAAGTGAACAAAATCACGAGCAGCAGTTTTTTGATACTTACTTTTTAACCTTTTTTGATTTTAAGGTTTTAGGGGTAACGGTAGGCAAAAGCAATCTTCGTTTTATTGTGTAGCTGAAGAAATTGGTTCTATACTTAATTAACCTTTCAAGTATACCTCTTGCCTCGCAGATTTCTTCAATCTGTGTATCTGTTGGTAGCTCATCACCGTAAAGCAAAGCTTCGATTACGGTAATAGCGCCGTTTAACTTTTGTGCATTATCGGGGTGTAATATATCGCAAACCTTTTGTGCATTCTCCCGCATAGTCTGACCGCGCTTTAGCCTATATCCCAACCACATAAACTGACGTAAAATATCAGCGTAATAGTACCTTGCCTGTTTTTCGGTAGATTTATAGCGACTACGCACTCGTTCCAGCTTGTAATAGCCCTGAGATGATAGAATATGACTTATAATAAGTAAAATTGTTAATGCCATTAGCGAGCACATTACAATAAGCGTAATATTAAGCGATGTCGACCACTTAAGGTTAGTGCCTGCAACAGTCTTGATTTCTTCCTTCTCTTCTTCCTTCTTTTCGGTTTCTTTATCGCCATCATCGCCTGAAGGATCTACATCCTGTTGCGCAAAACCTATAGAGTGGTAATTATTAGGTGATGGGTCAAAGGTCATCCAACCGACATTCGGAATATAACATTCCACCCAAGCATAAGGAGAAGAAATATCCACAAGCTGTGATTTGCCATTTTTACTAGGCACAGTTACAAAGCCTGCTGCTAAGCGTGACGGAATACCCACTTCGCGAGCCATAGCAACCATTGCAGTAGCATAATATACACAGTGACCGCGTTTGGTAGAAAACAGCTTTTCTACAATATTGTCGCCCTTGTTAAATTTATCGGGCTTTTTCACATAGGAATAATCATTATTAGAAAAGTACTCATTTATTAGCTTGGCTTTTTGATACTCATTATATTCGTTATTCCGTAAATCCTTTACAGCATCAAGAACAGCTTTTGGAGTTTCGTCATATAAAGGCTGTGTATAGCGCTTATATAATTCGTTATCCTTTTCATAAAGCGGATCCTGCAAATATGCGTATGTGCCCAAAATAGCATTCATTTTAGACTCTGTATCATCGCTCGCAATATCATAACCTATGGTTTCAATAGTATAGGTATAATTCTTACTTTGACCGTAATAAGATATTATTCTACCGCGACTGTCAAAGGTTATGGGATTTTTTGTAGGGGTTAGCTCTTCAAATTTTGTAACCTGCCCTACGGTTGGCAAAAAGTTAGTTTTTAGCTTAGTTTGAAAGGTTATAGTGGTTTTTTTGCCAACCCTGTTTAAATCGGCCATAAAGTCTTCATTGTTTAACTGGGGTACTGAAAAATAATGGTTTTGCTCTGTTTCCCAAAAAGCGCCGTTTACTCTATAGCTTTTTTCAAAATTTGTAACCCAATTTTGACCGTTGAAAGTATCAAAAGCGGTCATTTTAACTCTTGTAGTAGCCTTAGCGTTAGTTGTAGCTAGTACGCCTTCAGGTATATCGTAAAGGTCACCACCTACATATGTGCTGTTAGTAGCAAGACCTAAATCGAATAAGGTAATATTAACCTTTCTTTGTTCATTGTTATAGGTATCACTTACGGTTTGTATATCGGCAACTATATCTGAACAAAAGCGGTTACGTACACTTCCGCTTGTAGCGGATATCACAAAAAGCGATGTTAATGAAACTATCACCGCTATGAGCGAAGATACTACAATCATTAGCCATTTTTTGCCCAAAACGCCGAAAATGTTTTTAAAATCAGGCAGTTTTTTGTTTTGGAATTTTTCACTCGCAATAAGTGGAAAAATACCAACTACAAGGAACGGAATTGTTAAAATATGATAGCCTGTATAACCGAAAGCATAGTTAGAAATAACAAAAGCTATTGCTACTAAAACACTAATCCAAGCTTTTTTAGTAATACGCGCAATCGCAAAATACATTATAGATACACCTATATTCATACAGGTATGTATCATATTATAACCTTGGACAGTATACCATTTAGATTCTATCGACATTCCGCCGAACCACCAGCCAAAAAAGCTAGCAACGCTTTTGAAGAACGAAATCAAATCACCGCTTAAGGATACAGCCAAAAAGAATACAGGTATTAAAATACCGAAATAAATTACCGCAACCCACCAACGACGGGATAGCAAAAGTACTGCAAGTGTTGCTGCGGCGGTTTGCCAAAGTATAGCACCAATTCCAATTTGAACAGTAAACTGTGAGTCTAATATTAAAGCAGTGCCCACAGACAGAAGCCAACAATTCAAACAAACGCATATAAGTTCAATAATTGATTCTTTTCTTTCAAGCTTTTCTAGTTTGGTTTTATCTTTGCGTTTAAATATTTTACTTAAAAAACTCACAGCACACCACCCACCTTTTCTTCGATTTTAGCGGTATCTGTGATTTTTACAGTAACCTCTTGCCCGTAAACATCTTCCTGCTCTATAGTATCTTCTAAAATTGGTGACGGAATAATGCAACGTGCCAATTTACCGTTTTTGCAATAGTCGGCAAAATCACTTATTGTTGCAGATGAAGGGTTAGAGGATATAAGGAATATTTTATCTGCAGCCGCAATGTGTTTGTTATCATTTGCAGTCAAATCAAGCGGTTGTTCTAAAACATAAAACGGAACGCTTGAAAAGTTAAACTGCATATTACGAACATCATTCTCGGTTGAAAGTTCAAAAACTTCGTTAGCAAGGCCTTGCTCATTTCTTAAAAGAACAAGCTCTACCGTATGGTTTCTACTTATAAAAAAGTTTGCTAACGAAATCGCAGCCTCGCCCGTTATGTCAATAATACTGCCCTTCTGGGCTTCTAATACTGCGGTATCAACTGCAATAACAATATTGGGGTTTTGAAGTCTTTCATACTGCCGCGAATAAAGCTGTTTGGTACGTGCACTCAGCTTCCAGTTAATTCGTTTTAAGGTGTCGCCCTCTCTGTAAAGACGCGAATCCCCTAAAAGCTCTCCCTGTTCAGAGTCTAAAGTGCTTGTTAAACCGTAGTCACCGAGTGAAACTGTTTCTAGATCATTTCTTAAAGTATGTATATTAGGCATAACCCAAAGCCTTGAATATGCTTTTTCCTTACTAGAACGGATAAGCGGCAAGGAGAACAAACCGAAAAGGTCCTCAAAACGCAGCTTTTTAACACCAACCTCCCAAACGCCTATATGCTCACAGGGGATTTCAAAACTAAACTTATGCTCAATAACAAATGACGGCAGCATAAGAAATGAGTGCTTACGGCGTTTTTGCTTTTTAGTTTGATAATCCGCATTCTGAATAGAAAGATAGCCCGCAACGGGTAAAAGCGCAATACCGCGAAGTGAAAGAATATACTTCGCTACTTCACCGCGCAAAGCCGAAGTTTTGTCGATTTGTGATTTTAAACTCAAGGTAACAGAAGCCAAAAGTATAGAAACGAGTGAATAAGCCTCTAACACACCTACCCACAGTGCTACTGTTAAAAACTCGTGCATTTCTGTTCCTAAAGCAAAGATTAGTAATACCAGCTCTAAAAGAGTGACAACAAATCCTCTTAAAGTCATAAATTAAAATTTCCTTTCAGCAGGAATTAGTCGTTAAATTAAAATATTAGCCCTTAACCTTGGGAACTTTAACTGTGCTTAAAATATCATTTATAGCATCCTCAGCAGTTGTTCCGTTTGAACCCGAACGGTTTTTCATAATCATTCTGTGCGCTAAAACATAGGGAACCAAACGCTTAACATCATCTGGTATAACATAGTTTCTGCCTTCTAAGATTGCTAAGCCACAAGCCGCTTGAGCCAGAGCAATAGAGCCACGTGGACTAACACCTGTAGCTACAGTATCGTAGTTACGGGTAGCAGTTGTAATTTCAACAATATACTTCATAACCTCATCTGTAATGTAAACAAGCTCTAAAGCCTCTTGAATTTTAATAATTTCTTCAGCAGTGGCAACAGCATCAAGCTTAGTTTCATTAAGCGCAGAACGGTTTTTTCTAATAATATCAATTTCCGAATCAAATGAAGGATAACCCATTTTAATTTTCATCAAAAAACGGTCAAGCTGAGCTTCGGGAAGAGGATATGTACCTGCAGTATCAACAGGGTTTTCGGTAGCCATAATCATAAATGGTCTCGGCAACTGATATGTAACACCGTCAACTGTTACCTGTCTTTCCTGCATTGCTTCTAAAAGCGCAGATTGAGTCTTGGGGCTTGCGCGGTTAATTTCATCCGCTAATACGATTTGTGAATGTACGCTACCCTTATGGAAAGACTTTTTACCGGTGTTAATATCAAAAACGTTAAAGCCTGTAATATCTGACGGGAGTACATCAGGGGTAAACTGAATACGCTGAAAATCGCAACCCAAGGATGCTGCCAAAGCGCTTGCCATTGTGGTTTTACCAAGTCCCGGAAGGTCTTCAATAATGATATGGCCCGAGCAAATAAGTGAAACTAAAAGCATATCAATAACTTCGTCCTTGCCTACTACAACCTTTTTAATATTTTCCTTAATGGCCTCTAAGCATCTAATTTTTTCCATTCTTTTTTCTCCTTTGCAGGTTAAAAATTATACTAGGTTATAGTAACATAAAGATTTATATTTTGCAACAAATTTTCGTCAAATTTTACAAATTATTTTTAATTTCATTAAACTTTAAGCTTACTGATTTCAAAGTAAAAACCGAGTTCAAAACTGAACTCGGTTTTTATCTTATCCTATAAATTCAAATCTTTTCATTACCTTATTATCACGGTAAACAAAATCACAAAATTCACATAGCGGTCTTACCCACACCTTTTTATCACCATACAAAGCCTTGTAAACCACAACCTTTTCTTCGGTTTCGCAGTCGTAAGCCACATCCAAAACTTCATATTCATTACCTTTAAAGTGACGGTACCTACCAACTTTAAACTCCACAGGAGTATTATCGGGGTTATGGTTTAAAGTGTATTCTTCAACTTCATTAGGGTTATAACCGTGAGTTTTTGCTTGGCAGAACGTGATTGTTTTAAGGGTTTTAATTTCATTATAAAGAGCCATAACACCTGAAGGTGGGCAAATATAATCTCCCAAGCCTGCAAAAACTTTTACAGGGCATTTTAAGAGCATAGCCTGTGTTACGGTATCAAAATAACGAAGACCTTCGTTAAAACCGGGACGCCAGCCTGTCATAAAGCCTTCTCTTCCTGCACCTAAATCACAAAGCCACGGTATAGATATATCAAGGAAAGTAATATCACTGTCATGCGCTGCAACCGTAGTAGCCTGTAAAGCTCCCTGACTTCCGCCCGCCGCAACAATATTTTTTCCATCCCAATTATCTAGTGTTTTTAAAAATTTCAGTCCCATCAAATTCCTGATTGCCATACCACGAAAATATGTAGTCATATTAGAATTGTTTTCTTCTCCCGAAAAACCGTAGGGTGAAAGCTCGGGATATTTCTGCGCTAATTCAATAGAAGAAAGCCTTGTTTCAATTCCATGAGCATTAAAAACGGCAGTAATTGTATCTGCGTTATAATCTGGTGTAACCTGAGCAACCCCATAGCCCATAAAGCCCAATCTTAACGGGTATTTGCCGTCTTTTTCAGGTGCCGTGAGTATAAATGCCGAAGGTCTGCCTTCGGGAGTTTTAATTCTTACATCATAAGCCTTAAAGCCTTTTTTGGTATTGTTTATTTCTTCAAAAAGCAACACTTCTATAGGGGTATCGGCAATAAGTTTTTCTAAAGTAGCCCAATAATCATAAAAGTCCTCAGGTAAAGTATCGTGATACTTAATTTTTTCCACTTCTACACCTGCGCCCGCTTCAAGCTTATCAAAGCCGCTTATAGCACCGTTACCGCTATTATAAGCGGTACAGATAAGATAAGCAAAGCCTGGCTTCTCTAGCGTCGTTTCAATAACTAAAGGCTCGCTTACTGTACAGCTTCCAATCCCCTTTAAAGCCTTTCCGTCGTCGGTTTTAAGCTCCCAACGGATATACTCACAGTCTATATTTTTGCATTTTTCATATGCTGAAACTTCAAAACGAATTGTTTCTCCGCATTTGTACGAAAGCACAGATTTATTAAGCTTACATTTAAAATAGCTTGCCATTTCTACCACTCCAAACATAAAAGGTATGCCACAATATTCATATTGTAGCATACCTATAATTTAGTGTCAACATTTGTAGAAAATAAAGTTTTCGCCGTCAAAATTACATTTTACGGTATCCCCTGCCGCAAAATCGCCTGATAAAATTTTTTCGCTGAATGCGTCTTCAATTTTATTTTGAATTTCGCGTCTTAACGGGCGCGCGCCGTAAACCGCATCGAAGCCTTTTTCAGCCAAAGCCGACTTAACAGTAGCATCAAACTCTAATTTAATATTAAGGTTTTCTACTCTTTTTTGTAAATTTTCAAGCATTTTTTGTGCAATTTCTTCAATTTCGGTTTTACTAAGCTTTGTAAATACAATTATATCGTCAACACGGTTTAAAAATTCGGGACGGAAAGTAGATTTGAGTTCTCCTAAAACCAAATCCTTAACATCACGGTTGCTGTCGTTATTTTCGGTAAAACCAAAGCTTACCTTTTTATCAGTTATAAGGCGTGCACCCACATTTGAAGTCATAATAATTACGGTGTTTTTAAAGTCAACTTTTCTTCCCTGACTATCGGTTAAAATTCCGTCTTCGAGTATCTGTAAAAGCATATTAAAAACATCGGGGTGGGCTTTTTCAATTTCGTCAAAAAGCACTACAGAATATGGGTTTCTTCTAACCTTTTCGGTTAGCTGCCCGCCTTCTTCAAAGCCTACATATCCGGGAGGGGAACCCACAAGGCGCGATACCGTATGCTTTTCCATATACTCCGACATATCAAGCCGAATCATCATATTTTCATTACCGAACATTGATACCGCTAATGCTTTGCAAAGCTCAGTTTTACCTACACCTGTAGGACCTAAAAAAATGAAAGAGCCGATAGGTCTTTTAGGGTCCTTTAAGCCCACTCTACCCCTGCGGATAGCTTTAGAAACAGCGGTTACCGCTTCGTCTTGACCGACAATACGGTTGTGAAGCTCGCTTTCAAGCTTTAAAAGGCGCTCACTTTCTTCTTTTGTTAACTGTGCTACAGGCACTCCTGTCCAGCTTGATACAATTGCGGCAATATCCTGTTCGGTAACCTTGCCGTTAGCATAGCTGTTTTTATTTTTCCATTTTTCTTTTTCGGTTTGGTATTTTCCTTTAAGCTCGGTTTCTTTATCGCGTAAAGCGGCGGCTTTTTCAAACTCTTGAGCCGCAATTGCTTCTTCCTTTTCGCTCTCGGTAGTTTCAATTTCAGTTTCAATTGCGCGCAATGAATCGGGCATTTCACAATTACAAAGCCTTACCTTAGAGCCCGCTTCGTCCAAAAGGTCTATTGCCTTATCGGGTAAAAATCTATCGGTAATATAACGCGAAGAAAGCTTTACTGCGCTTTCTATAGCCTCATCAGTAATCTCTACCTTATGGTGCGCTTCGTACTTGCTTTTAAGCCCCTTTAAAATAAGAATAGCATCATCCTGTGTGGGTTCTGCTACCGTAACAGGCTGAAAACGGCGTTCAAGTGCCGAATCCTTTTCAATATTCTTGCGGTATTCGGTTATTGTGGTAGCGCCTATAAGCTGTAATTCACCCCTTGCAAGCGATGGCTTTAAAATATTGGCGGCATCAGTAGAGCCTTCTGCCGAGCCTACACCGATTATGGTGTGCACTTCATCAATAAAAAGTATTACATCTTTAGATTTAACCACTTCATCTATAATGGCTTTAATGCGTTCTTCAAAATCGCCGCGGTATTTAGTACCTGCAACCATACCTGTAAGGTCAAGGGTAAAAAGTCGCTTATTCTCCAATATTTCGGGCACATTTCTATCCACTATTCTTTGTGCTAAGCCTTCAATTATAGCCGTTTTACCAACACCTGGCTCACCTATTAAGCAAGGGTTGTTTTTGGTGCGCCGGCAAAGAATTTGAATAATGCGTTCAATCTCAGCATCTCGACCAATTACGGGGTCTATTTTATTATTTTTAGCATTTTCAGTTAAATCTGTGCCGTATTTTTCAAGAGTTGGTGTTTTAGAATTTTTAGGCTTTTGTCCATTTGGTAAATTTGCGCCGTTTTCTATACCCGATGCCTTTAAAACCGCGGTTGTAAGCGCATTTACATCTACACCAAGCTCTGTAAGAAAACGGATTGCATAGTTATCACCGTCGTTAAGTATTCCTATTAACAGGTGCTCAGTTCCGATAAACTTTTTACCTATTGCGCTACAACCGTTCATAGCAGATTCTATAACCCTTTTAGCGCGGGGCGTAAAGTAATCTGGTGAAAGCTTTGTGGGAGTACCGCTTCCTATTTGTGTACGGATAAGTTCTTCTATTTTCGCAGCATTTACACCGTTTTTTTCAAGTATTACCGATGCTACACCGCCGTCAATATACAAAAGACCCAACAGCAGATGCTCACTGCCTACATAGGTATGGCCTAACTGCTCTGCCGATTCAATAGCCTTATTTAAGGCTTCGTTAGCCTTTGCGGTAAAACCGTTAAAATTATATTTCATAAACTACTTAGTACCTCCTAATTTAGCCAAAAGCCTCTCTAACCATATTGGCTCTGTAAATATCGCGGTCTTTTGGCTCTAAAATTCCGTATTTTTGCATAAGCATAAAGGGTTGTGCTTCTACCAAAACCTTTATAGGCAAAGCATCAATTTTAAGTATGCCCATACTTTGACCTAATTTAACACGTGAAATCAGCTGCATCATTTCACTGCTTGAAAGTATTCTTGCGTTTTTAAGTGTTGCAAGAGCGCGAAAGCAAATATCTTCAAGCGAAATAGTATCAATCTTTTTACGGCTTTCTAACTCTTTTTCCATAAGCTGTGTTGTAATTATGTTAAGGTTTTCTAAAGCGTTTTTCTCGCTTAAACCTAAAGTAACCTGATTAGAAACCTGATAAAGCGCCGCCGCCGATTTAGAGCCTTCACCGTACATACCTCTTACAGTAAAACCTATTTTAGCTATAGAACTACTAAGCTCTCCTATTTCACCGCTATTTTCAAGCGCAGGTAAATGCAGCATTACCGAAGCTCGCAGCCCTGTACCTAAATTGGTGGGACATTCGGTCAAAAATCCTAGATTACTGTCAAAAGCAAACTGCAAAGAGCCATGTAAAAGACTGTCTATCCTTTCGGCAACATCGTAAGCCTCACTAAGCTGTAAGCCGGAAGTAATTACCTGTATTCTAATATGGTCTTCTTCACCAATCATAATACTTATGCTCTCGTCCGACGAAAGTATAACAGCGCTTTCATCCTTTAATTTTGCAAATTCGGGACTGATTATATGGCGCTCTACCATAGCGTATTTCTGTGTTTCGGGTACATCGCGCATATCAATATATTTAAGGCTTTTTGCGAACGGAGTATTGCTTTCCATAATAGCCTTTTTAACCTTAGCATTAAGCTTGGCACGCTCTAGATTAGTCATCCGTGCAGGAAACGGTATACCGCTTAAATTTCTTGCAAGCCTTATACGGCTACTTACTGCAATATCGTCCTGCGGTCCATTAGTTTGATACCAACTACTCATTGCTTGCCGCCTCCATTTCCTTAATTTTATCCCTTACTATAGCCGCCTGTTCATAGTTTTCCGCAGCTACAAGTTGGGAAAGCTTTGCACGCAAATCTTCAACCGTTTCGGTTTTGGGCCTCGCCATTAAGGGCGCACTATTAGGAATTTTACCTACATGCTTGGTGCTACCGTGAACACGCTTTAAATAAGGCAATAATTCGTTATAAAAGGTTTTATAGCATTCGGTACAACCCGCCTTACCGCTTTTCGCAATATCGGCAAAGCTACTTCTACACACAGGACATTGCTTTTGCTCTACTGTGCTTGAAATATTAGTTATATCCCCGAACATTGAAGCCAACACTCCTGTTAGCGTATTACCGCTGTAGCTAAAGGCTTTAGCGCAGTTTTCACAAAGATTATATTCGCGCACAATACCGTTTACAACCGTTTTAATATGCGTAGTAGCATGATTTTTTCCACATTTTTCACATAACATTGAAAAAGCCTCCTTTAAATTAAGGTTAAAAGCATTTGCTTTAAAATTGCCGCGCGTAAAGAATCGCGTAGCGCAGGCGGAACGGCAAGTAATGCTGTATTTGAAACCGCCGCATACATAAGACCTGCCTGTTTTTGTTCTATTAAATCGGTTTGCAGGCAGTTTTCAATAACAATACGTGTGCTTAAAGCATCAATTCTCTCCCCAATAGAATTTATAATGTGCATTATAGCAGATGTATGATTTAGACTTATACGCTTTATGCGAATATATCCCCCACCGCCGCGGCGGCTTTCAATTATATATCCGTGCTCGGGAGTAAAGCGAGAAGATAACACATAGTTTATTTGACTGGGCGCACAACCCATAAGCGCGGCAAACTCGTTACGCTGAATTTCGGCGGTGTTTATCTCTGATTCGTTGAGCATCCTCATTATTTCATTTGTTATTATATCACTTAATCGCATTAAAAATTCTCCTTTTTGACTTTCTCTGACTTTAATTATACACAAAAGTCAGGAAAAGTCAATACCCTAAATTTGTAACACGCAATTTTTTTTTGCATAGTATGTGATGAAGACAAAAAAGGAGGTCTTTTTAATGTGTAATAATAATGGTTGTACTTGGATTATAATCTTAATCCTCATTCTCTTCTGCTGCGGCGGTTGGGGTTCTAACAACAACGGTTGCGGCTGCGACAACGGTTGCAATACCTGCTGCTAAAGTAAATAAAAATAACCGTCTCACTCAACTGAGCTGCCCCAATTTGTGCGGACAGTACAAAAACCGCCTTTATGGTAGTTGAAATTAAATTTTAAGCAACGAACTGGCATCGCTTTTCTAGTGGTGTCAGTTTTGTTTTAAGTTGAATGCGCTGGTGATTGTAGAAATGG
>JAFQOJ010000019.1 GCA_017403265.1 Clostridia bacterium | reverse complement strand
CAATTGCCATTGCCGTTGCGGTAATTTCAGTTTCAACGTGGTCAGAAATTCTTTCATAAAACTGACCTGGGATAGAAACTTTTTTCGCAGGCACTAAGCTTTCTTCTGCCCAACCGATTAAAACCTTACTCATAATAACAACTCCCGTTTTAATGATAAAATGCAAAAAACTAAACAACCATTTTATCTTAATTATAAGTTTACACCATTGTTTATAAAAGGTCAATGATTTTTTCGTTTTTCTTTCGTTTTTTTACTATTCATAAATAAAACAAGCATAAAACAGCTCTAAACTTGACAAAAAAAAATAAATATGATAAATTATACACATCAAAATAACGGAGAAAATTATGGTTGCTGCAGACAGAAAAAAATATATATCGGAATTACTAGAGAAAAACGGCTCGGTAAGAGTATCAGAGCTTAGTCAAATGTTTAACATATCGGAAGTTACCGTAAGAAATTATCTTACCGATATGGAAAGTATGGGACTGCTTACCCGTACACACGGTGGCGCTATCAGTTCATACAAGCCTTATTGCAGTATGAACTTTAATCAGCGGCTAGAAACTAATCATTATGCAAAAGACCAAATTGGCAAAAAAATTGCCGAAATGATTGAACCTAATGACACTATTATGCTTAATTCGGGCACTACAACATTACTTGCCTTTCGACATTTTCCAAAGGATTATAACTTGAATATAGTTACAAATTCTATTGCAATTGCGCTTGAAGCATCAATAAACAGCAATTTTAATGTTATTCTTGTCGGCGGCTCTATAAATACTAAATATCAGTATACCTACGGCTCGGATGCTGTCGCACAGCTTAAAAACTACCACGCCGATAAGCTTGTTTTATCGGTTGACGGCATTGACCTAAAAAGCGGCTTTTCTACCTATTATAATAAGGAAGCATCTATTGATAAGGTAATGCTTGAGCAGTCGGATATTTGTCTTGTTGCAGCTGATGAAACTAAATTCAGACGAAATGCTTTTACCAAGGTTTGCGATATTGATAAAAGCGATTATATAATAACCGATTGCGAATTAATACCTGATGAAGCGTCACATCTATTTGACCTTGGAATCAATATAATTAATGCATAAAAAATATCTAACGACAAATCCCACCTGAATTCAGGTGGGATTTTCTTAATATATGTATATTACAATAAGGGTTTTACAACATTTGGAAATTCTTCATAATTATCGATTGTTAAATAATTAAAGTCCGAAAGATATACCGACTCATCATTTCCACCAAGACCGTAATCATCGCCAATATAAACCACTTCGCTATGCGAATAACCGTTTTCTTTACAGTATAAATCAAGCGCATAGTACTTATTGTATGGCTTTGGCGCCATATCAAAGGACGAAGAGCCTCCAACAAACACACAATAATCACTAAATGTGTTTACTACATCTTGATAAATTTCTCTGCGTCTCTTTCTGTTAGGGTCAAAGGAAAGCTTATCTTCTTGCTTAGCTTTAGTACCGATAATTGGAAATGTAATACAGCCTGAAGGATGATATTCGACCGATTCTCCTGCGTACTCTAAAAATCCGTATTTTTCTCTTAACATCTGGATTTTTTGGGCTACAAGCTTTTTATCGCATTCGGCATTAATATCTTTTACAATATCTATTTCTTCAGTTTCGCTATTGTATTTTCCGTACTGCATACCGTAGTTGCCTATTATATCAATAGGGAATTTTTCCAACTGATTAAAAATTCGCATAACCTGACCAGCGCCCACCATAAGCAATTTGTATTTTTTAGAAAGTTCTTCTAAAATTGCTCTTTGTGTCTTACTAAGCGGTGTTTTATGTTGGGTTAAAGTGCCGTCTAAATCCATAGCAATTACTTTTACATTTTTAAGTTCCATTATTTATCACCAAACAAATCATAGTTAAGCCAAAGAACTGTATATCTATCCTTTAAATCTTTAGCATATAAAACTGCATTTTTAATTCTTTCTTCACCGTAAAGCGCATAAAATTCCTTCATATCAAGACCTACTAAATCAAGCATATCAAATATATCATCATAAGAAGGTACTTCGGATAATATTTGCTTAATCTCTACTTCTTTTTCAAGATATACATTAATTCTGTCAGCCGTGTAATTGCCTATCTTATCCTGAAGTGCTAAGCATTCGTCAGCTACTTGTTTATAAATAGATTTGATATTTTTCTCTAGCTCTTCTCTTGTGCCTCGATATATTTTAGAAGGAAATTTTTCGTTTAATAGCTTTTCTCTAATTTGGGTAGTTATAAGTGTAGAATAAGCTACATCTATTCCGTGGGGGAAATATTCGGTATTATCAACAATTCCCGTTATTTCAAAGAAGTGAGATAAATGATGCTCACTACCTGAAGCAGGACGTGAAGAACCTGCAAAGCTCATCAAAATGCCAATTATAACAAGCGCTTCCATCAAAGTTTTTATACTTTCTTCATTGCGCTCTAATATACCTGTAGCAAGTCTTAATGTTTTATCAATTTGCTCATTTGTTAAATTATAAATATAGTCGCAAAAATATTCATCATTTATGCACTTACTAAGCTTCCAGTCGTTAAGTGCCGAAAACTTACCTATTATATCGCCATAGCCCGCCTTTATCATTTCAATAGGTGCATTGCAAAGCACTTCGGTATCGGCAATAATAGCGCGCGGTAAGCCTGCTTTATATGTAACCTTCATACCGCTTGTAATCATTGCCGCGCCATCCGAAGCATAACCGTCCATAGAAGGCGCAGTTGCAACAATAATATAAGGCAGATTATTATAGAAGGAAACATATTTACAAAGGTCTTGTATAACGCCTGAGCCTATACCGATAATTATATCTATACCGTCAAGCTTTTTTGTTACTGCATCTATCGCTTCCTCATTAGGTACCAAAACCTTAGAACCTGTAAAGGTTACCTGTTCAATGTTTTTACCGCCTAAGGCTAAAACAGTCTTATCCCCTGCAGCAGTAAAAGTATTTTCATCTGCAACTAGTAAAACACTATTATATTTTTCGCAAATTTCTGCAAGGTGTGAAATAGCATTTTTTTCAATATAAACATAATCAATATCGCAAGTATGAAACTTACCGCATTCACACTCAAAACCTTTTAGTAGCTTATTAATCATAATATCCTCCAAGAAAATTGTAGATTCTATTTAAAGAAAAGCGGAAGTTTTTCAAGGTAAATAATATCTTTACGCTCGGCGGCATCGCCCTCAGCTAAAACAGCACAAGCAGCAGCTTCAATAGCGCCGGCTTTTTTAGCTAACTCTCTTACAGCCAATAAAGATTCACCTGTACTTATAACATCATCTACAATAAGTACGCGCTTACCCTTAATCATATCAACTTCAGTTTCGCCCAAATATAAACTTTGTTGCTTATCGGTGGTAATACTTCTAACCGTAACAGATAAAGAATTACGCATATAAACCTTTACTCCCTTACGGATAACTATATAAGGCTTTCCGCTTTGGCGTGCCATTTCATAAGCCAAGGGAATGCTTTTAGCTTCGGGTGTGATAATGCAATCAAACTCAGGAGCTTTTTTAAGCAGTTCTTCGCTTGCCTTAACCGTAATCTCAACATCACCGAAAAGAATAAAAGCAGCTATATCAAGTGAATCACTTACAGGAAATTTTTCAAGACTTCTCTCTAACCCTGCAATTTTCATATTATAATATTCAGCCATATTACACTTCTCCTTTAATTATCTAATGCCGTATTTTTCAATAATATAATCCATATCCTTATCACCTCTACCCGAAAGGTTTATAAGTACAGAGCCGTGCTTCATTTTCTTTGCAAGCTTTATTCCGTAAGCCACTGCGTGTGCGCTTTCAATGGCAGGAATAATACCTTCAAGTCGTGCAAGCTTATAAAAAGCATCTACCGATTCTTCATCATCTACAACATCGTATTTAACTCTGCCTAAATCACGTAAGAATGCGTGCTCAGGACCAGAAGACGGATAGTCTAGACCGCTTGCTACCGAATAAACCGGTGCAGGCTCTCCGTTTGCATCCTTAAGCATAATACTGTTAAAGCCGTGCATAATGCCTTCTTCACCGTACTGCAAACTTGCAGCGTGGTAGCCAAGCTTTGGGCCCTTACCCAAAGGCTCAACACCGTAAATATCAACAGGGTCGTTTAAGAAGCCTGAGAAAAAGCCTGCCGCATTAGAGCCACCGCCTACACAGGCGGTAATTACATCAGGTAAATGACCTGTCATATCCAAAAATTGTTCACGCGCTTCAATACCTACAACCTGTTGGAAATCACGCACCATCATTGGAAAAGGATGCGGACCTAAAACTGAGCCTATACAGTAAATGCAGTCTTTGTATTCCTTACTGTATGCATCAAAGGCAGCATCTACAGCCTCTTTAAGCGTTTTAAGACCGTGGGTTACTTCTATTACATTAGCACCCAAAATCTTCATACGGGCAACGTTTGGAGCCTGCTTTTTAATATCAACCGAGCCCATATAAATATCGCACTCTAAACCGAAATAAGCCGCCGCAGTAGCAAGGGCTACACCGTGCTGACCTGCACCTGTTTCGGCAATTATCTTTTTCTTGCCCATATATTTTGCAAGCAAAGCCTCACCCATACAGTGATTTAGCTTATGCGCACCGCTATGATTTAAGTCTTCGCGCTTAGCATAAAGCTGAACGTTACCCAAAGAATTACTAAGGCGCTCTAAATGGGTAACAGGAGTGGGCCTGCCCTGAAATTCCTTACGAACACGGCGAAGCTCATCAATAAACTTGCGTGACTGACAAATTGAAAAATAAGCCTGTGTAATTTCTTCCATAGCAGCCTTTAATTTAGGCTCAATATAACATCCGCCGTAACGGCCAAAAAAGCCGTTATCGTCAGGATAATTTTTAAAATAAGTGTCAAAATCTACATTGTTTAATTTCATTACTAAAACCTCTTTTTAAAATAATTGTTCCATTCTTTTAGTAATTACACCATCGTTTTGTTAGTAATACCATATTAGTACCCCATTTCAAAAAATAAAAGTCTTGCCCCATCGGGACAAGACTTTAAAATCCTGCGGTACCACCCGAGTTGCTGAAACCAGCCTCTCTGCCTTACACATAGTATGTAAGCCGATTTGGTAACGGGGTCGGTCCCCCGTCGACTGCTACTAACGAAAATTCGCTTTCGGTCGCCCTCATAAGTCCATTCACAAAACTACGCATTACAGCATTTCCACCAACAGCTGCTCTCTAAAAACTTGCAGTAAAGCTACTACTCTTAATCGAAGGTTTAAAATATAACCTTATATATTAGTCGTTTTTGAAGAAACTCATAACATCGTCATAAGTTTCGTCCTTATCTACAACAGAATTGAAGATAGTTTCAATTGGGTCATTTTTATCTTTCTTATCGTCACCAAGACCTGTAGCTACAACAGTTACACGGATTGTATCTTCAATAGACTCGTCAAGCTGAGCACCCCAAATGATAGTAGCATCGGGATGAGCCATATCAGAAATGATAGAAGAAGCAAGTTCTACTTCTTCTAGGCCAATATCAACAGAACCTGTAATGCTAATGATTACGCCGCGTGCATTGTCCATAGAGGTTTCGATAAGGGGACTGTTAATAGCCATACGAGCAGCTATTTCTGCCTTATCGCGACCGGTAGCAATACCTACGCCCATGTGAGCATAGCCTGCATCCGACATAATAGACTTAACGTCAGCAAAGTCAAGGTTAACAAGAGCTGTAACATTAATAAGCTCAGAAATGCTTTGTACACCCTGACGAAGAACATCATCAGCGATATCGAACGCATTTTTGAATGTAATTTTTTCTTCCGAAACGAACTTTAAGCGTTCATTAGGTATAACAACAAGACTATCCACATGCTCGCGTAAAGCTGCGATACCTGCTTCAGCCTGAGTCATACGCTTTTTGCCTTCAAAAGCAAAAGGCTTTGTAACAATACCAACGGTAAGTATACCGAGCTCCTTAGCAATAGAAGCTACAACAGGAGCGGCACCTGTACCTGTTCCGCCGCCCATACCTGCGGTAATGAAAATCATATCTGCATCGCGGATAGAAGCAGCGATTTCATCGCGTGATTCTTCTGCAGCGGCATTACCGTTATTGGGGTTACCGCCTGCACCCATACCTGCAGTTGTTTTGTCGCCGATTTGTAATTTTACATCTGCCTTAGATTTAAATAAAGCTGCCTTATCGGTATTGATAGCAAGAAAATCTACACCCTTTACTCCTGCATCAACCATACGGTTAACAGCGTTTCCGCCGCCTCCGCCGACACCTACAACCTTAATTTGTACTACATTCGCTAATTCTTCTGCAACATCAAATGGCATTTTTGTTTCCTCCGTCTTTATGTAAAAATTGAAAATATTACAAAATTTTTAGTAACACATATAAATAATAACATACCTTATTTCAAATATCAATAGTTTTATTACAATTTTGTTACTTTTTTTAT
>JAFQOJ010000018.1 GCA_017403265.1 Clostridia bacterium | reverse complement strand
GGAGAAAAAGCGGTATTTATGCACTGCTTACCCTCTTTTCACGATTTAAAAACAACTCTCGGTAAACAGATGGGAGAGAAGTTCGGTATAACCGAAATGGAGGTTACCGATTCTGTTTTCGAAAGCAGTCAGTCCATTGTGTTCGATGAAGCCGAAAACCGTATGCACACAATCAAGGCGGTTATGGCGGCAACATTAGCTTAAAAATTAAGGGAAGTAAATATATGCGTATAGTAATAAAAATAGGCACATCAACCTTAGCACACGCTACAGGGCTTTTAAATATTTTGCGTGTAGAAGAGCTTTGCAAGGTTATGAGCGACCTTAAAAACGCAGGAAATGAAGTGATATTGGTATCTTCGGGTGCTATTGGTATGGGAAGCGGTAAGTTAGGTCTTCTTAAAAAGCCTATAGATATTCCCACAAAACAGGCAGCCGCGGCTGTTGGTCAGTGCGAGCTTATGTATACTTATGATAGACTTTTTTCGGAGTACAATCATACAGTAGCGCAAATATTACTTACAGGTGACGATATTGAGCACGCCGACCGCAAAGCAAATTTTACAAACACTATGAACCGTTTGTTAGAGCTTTCGGCAATACCGATTATTAACGAGAATGATACAATCTCGACTAATGAAATTGAAATAGGCGATAACGATACACTAGGCGCTATTGTAGCAACAGCCTGTGATGCCGATTTGCTTATAATATTAAGCGATATTGACGGTCTTTATACTGCAGACCCGCGTGAAAACGGCAATGCTAAGCTTTTACATACTGTGGAAAAAATTACCCCCGAGATTGAGCAAATGGTGGGTGGCGCAGGTAGTAAGCTTGGTACAGGCGGTATGATAACCAAACTCCGTGCGGCAAAAATCGTAACAGAATGCGGTATAGATATGGTAATTGCTAATGGTAATAATCCAGCATTACTTTACTCTATTGTTGAAGGTAAGGATGTTGGAACACGTTTTAAAGGTGTTAAATAATGACTACATTTGAAGTTTTGCAAAAAGCAAAAAAGCTCTCATGTGAGAGCATTCTTACTACAGAAGAAAAAAACAAAGCCTTGCATGATATGGCAAAGGCTTTGCTTTCATATAGTGATAAAATTTTAGCGGCTAATAAAATTGATATAGAAAACGCTAAGGGAAAAATAAGCGACGTTATGATTGACAGGCTTGCCCTCACGAAAGAGCGGATTGTTGGTATGGCAAAAGGTATTTTAGATGTTGCCGCTTTACCTGACGGTGTAGGCAAGGTGTTATCAAGTGTAGAGCTTGAAAACGGTTTAAAGGTAAATAAAGTATCGGTGCCTTTCGGTGTTGTAGCAATTATTTACGAAAGCCGACCTAATGTTACTTCCGATGCAGCGGCGCTCGCCTTTAAAAGCGGTAATGTGTGCGTGCTTCGCGGTGGTAAGGAAGCATATAATTCTTCAAAGGCTATAGTGGATGCTTTGAAAATTGGTCTTAAAAACAGTGGGCTTAGCGAAGACTATGTTAATCTTTTGGAAGATATAACACGAGGTAGTGCTAACGAGCTTATGACAGCGGTGGGCTATGTTGATTTACTTATTCCGCGTGGTGGTAAGGGGCTTATTAAAGCCTGTACCGAAAATGCTACGGTTCCTTGTATTGAAACGGGGACCGGTATTTGCCATATATTTGTTGAAAAAACTGCCGATATAGATAAGGCACTAAATATTATAAACAATGCTAAAACAAGCCGTCCGTCAGTTTGTAATGCGATGGAAGTTTGCCTTGTTGATAAGGAAATAGCACCCCAATTTTTACCTAAACTTTATGAAATGTTTAAAGGTAGAGTTGAGCTTAGGGGAGATAGTGCGGTATGTGAAATAATAGATGTAGTACCCGCTTTAAATACCGATTTTGATACCGAATTTTTAGATTATATAATGGCGGTAAAGGTTGTTGACGGCGTAAGTGCTGCTATAGAACATATAGCACAGCATTCTACCCACCATAGTGAAAGTATTATAACTACTGATGAAGGTGCGGCGAAAAAGTTCACTTCGCTTGTGGATTCGGCGGCAGTTTATGTTAATGCTTCTACACGCTTTACCGACGGCGGTGAGTTCGGTCTTGGGTGTGAAATGGGTATTTCTACCCAAAAGCTTCATGCAAGGGGACCTATGGGGCTAATGGAACTTAATACCTATAAATATATTATTGAAGGTAACGGTCAGGTGAGATAATGAAAAAAATAAAGGTTGGTTTTATCGGTTGCGGTAATATGGGCGGCGCTTTGGCTAAAGCGGTTGCAAAATCGGGCTTGTGTGATATTTTGCTTGCTGATAAGGATGATGAGAAGACAAATGCACTCGCTACTGAAATAGGCGGAAGCGTTGTTAAGGTTGATGATATTGCAAAAACCGCAAAATATATCTTTTTGGGTGTAAAGCCGCAGGTTATGGCGGATTTAATAAACGATATTGCCGATATTTTAAAATCCCGTACCGATAGATTTATATTAGTCACTATGGCGGCGGGTATAAAAATTTCTGCACTTAGTGAAATGATAGGCGATAAGCTTCCTACCATTCGTATTATGCCTAATACACCCGTAGCAGTAGGGGAGGGTATGATTTTATACTCGCTTTGCCCTATTATAACCGAGTGTGAAGAAACCGAATTTTTAAATATTTTAAAGTTTTCGGGTAAATTAGATAAATTAGATGAAGCGCTTATTGATGCGGGGTGCTCTATTTCGGGCTGTGGACCTGCATTTGTATATATGTTTGCTGAGAGTATGGCCAAAGCAGGAGAAGAACTAGGACTTGAAAGAGAAAAAGCAATAGAGTATGCGGCACAAACCTTACTTGGAGCCGCTAAATTAATGTTAAAAAGCGGTGAACCCCCCGAAAATTTGCGGTTGGCAGTTTGCAGTAAGGGCGGCGCTACAATTGAAGGCGTAAATAAGCTTTTTGCATCTGATTTTGATGCAAATGTAAACACCGCTTTAAAGGCTTCTTATAAGCGTACAAAAGAATTAGGCAAATAAAACAATTATTGTAATAACATAAAAAAGGCTCGGTGAATTTCACCGAGCCTAAAACTTTTATTACAGTAAAATTATTTTACCATACCTGCAACTTCAGCAGCAAAGTCATCTACGCGCTTTTCAATGCCTTCGCCCTTTTCAAAACGAACGAAGCTTGCAATCTTAAGGTCTGCGCCAAGTTCTTTAGCAACATTTGCGAGATACTTTTCAACGGTGATGTCGCCGTCCATAATAAACTGTTGCTCAACAAGGCAGTTTTCCTTATAGAATTTACCGATTTTGCCCTCAACAATTTTGCCGAGAACAGCGTCGGGCTTGCCTGCCATTTTAGGATCTTCCTTCATTTGAGCAATAAGGATAGCCTTTTCTTTTTCGATAACTTCGTCTGATACGGAAGCTCTGTCTAAGAAGCCGGGGTTCATAGCGGCAATCTGCATTGCAACGCTCTTACCGGCGGTAGCAACAGCTTCGTTATTGATATCAGCTTCGGTTTCAAGGTTTACAAGAACACCGATTTTGCCGCCCATGTGAACATAGGAAGCAACCTTGCCTTCAAAACGAGCAAAACGGCGAACCTTGATGTTTTCGCGGATAGCAAGAAATAATTCCTGTACCTTTGCTTCAACGGTTTGACCATCTTTTTCGCAAGCTAAAAGAGCATCAACATCAGCAGGGTTTTGCTCTGCTACGATCTGAGCAATTTCAGCAGCGAGAGCCTTAAAGCCTTCGCCGTTAGCAACAAAGTCTGTTTCGCTGTTTACTTCAACAACAGCGCCCACACCGTCAGCGGTGTATACAGCAACTGTACCTTCAGCAGCAATACGTGTAGCCTTTTTAGCTTGTGAAGCAAGACCTTTTTCACGTAAATAGTCAACTGCGGCATCCATATCGCCATCGCATTCAACAAGAGCCTTTTTGCAGTCCATCATACCGCAACCGGTTTTTTCTCTTAAAGCCTGTACGTCTTTAGCAGTAAAAGCCATTTTAGTTTCCTCCAAGTATAAAATTATTCAGCATCTGCAGTTTCTTCAGCAGCTTCTTCGGTAGCTTCTTCAGTAGCTGCGGTTCCCATTTCGGTACCTTGTCTGCCTTCGATTACTGCAGCAGCGATAGTTTCAGAAATAAGCTTAACTGCACGGATAGCATCGTCGTTACCGGGGATAACTGCGTCAATTTCATCAGGATCACAGTTAGTGTCTACGATAGCAATAATTGGAAGACCAAGCTTCTTAGCTTCTGCAACTGCGATTCTTTCTTTGCGGGGGTCAACAATGAAGAGAGCTGCGGGAGTCTTCTTCATATCTTGAATACCGCCAAGGAATTTTTCTAACTTTTCAATTTCAAGGTTTAACTTAACAACTTCTTTTTTGGGAAGAAGCTCAAAGGTACCGTCGTCACGCATAGTGCGGAGTTGGTTAAGACGTGCGATTCTGGTACGGATAGTAGAGAAGTTTGTAAGCATACCGCCAAGCCAACGAGCGTTAACATAGGGCATACCGCAATGCTCTGCTTCTTCCTTAACAGAATCCTGAGCCTGTTTTTTGGTACCTACGAAAAGAATGTCGCCGCCTTCAGCTGCAATGTCACGAACGAACATATAAGCCTCGTTAAGCTTTTTAACGGTTTTTTGAAGGTCGATGATATAAATTCCGTTTCTTTCTGTGAAAATGTACTCAGCCATTTTCGGATTCCAGCGTCTTGTTTGATGTCCGAAGTGAACACCAGCTTCAAGCAACTGTTTCATTGATACTACTGCCATTTGTTTTTCCTCCTAAGAATTTTCCTCCACTCCGCCGATTAGAAATCACCCGACAGTATTGGATGACACCTGCGGTTAAACCGCCGTTATTAAACGGAGTGTGTGTTATATTTTCGCTAATTTTTCATTAGCCGATAAATTATATCACAAACACTTATAAAAATCAAGTGTTTTTTTAACGAATTTCTGCCAATAATATGTGTTTTTTTAGGCTTTTTGCTACCAAAAATAAGTGCTTGACTTTTTAGCATTTATAATATATAGTTTTAATATCAACTTAATGTGTCGGTTTTTGCCGACAAAGCATCTTGTGTAGAGTGCTGTTTCAGATTTTATGCCGTAGTTTCAGGATACTTGGTATCCTAGAAAACTATGAAAAACCCTTTGTTCAGGGCATATTACGAGGAAACGGCGGGTATCGAGCAAGATAGACGGATGGAAAAATGTGGCTCTATCATTTTTTCGCTGTCAAAGAATAATTCTTGTTTCGACACTTATGTGTTGAACAAAGGGGGATGCTTTTTATGCAAACAGAAAATATTGTACAACTTAAAGACATTTCGGTGACATTTGACGGAGAAACTGTTTTAGATAACCTTAGTCTTGATATTAAGGATAAGGAGTTTATAACATTCTTGGGACCTTCGGGCTGCGGTAAAACCACCACTCTTCGTTTAATAGCAGGGTTTTTAGAGCCTGACACTGGCGATGTTATCTTTGAGGGTAAAAAAATCAATGGTGTGCCTGCTTACAAGCGTCAGGTTAACACCATTTTTCAGCGTTATGCCCTTTTTCCGCACCTTAATGTGTATGAAAATGTGGCGTTCGGTCTTAGGGTTAAAAAGCTACCTAATGACCAAATAAAAGAAAAGGTTACAGAGATGCTAAAGCTTGTTAACCTTTCGGGTCTTGAAAAGCGCAGTATTGATACCCTTTCGGGCGGTCAGCAGCAGCGTGTAGCTATTGCGCGCGCTATTGCTAATCATCCAAAGGTGCTCTTGCTTGACGAGCCGTTAGCCGCTTTGGACTTAAAGCTTCGTAAGGATATGCAAAAGGAGCTTAAGAAAATTCAAGAGCAGTTAGGCATTACCTTTATATTCGTAACTCACGACCAAGAAGAAGCGCTTACTATGTCTGACCGTGTAGTTGTTATGGACGGCGGTAAAATTCAGCAGGTAGGCACTCCGCAGGATATTTATAACGAGCCACAAAATGCCTTTGTTGCTGATTTTATAGGTGAATCCAACATAGTAGACGGCGTTATGCTTAAGGACTATTATGTAGAGTTTTCGGGAGCTAAATTTGATTGTCTTGATAAAGGCTTTGAGATGAACGAATTAGTTGATGTTGTAGTGCGCCCTGAGGATGTTGACATTGTTCCTGTTGACAAGGGTATGCTTACAGGTGTTGTCACTTCGGTTTCATTCCTTGGTGTTCATTATGAAATTATTGTAGACATTGGCGGTTTTAAGTGGATGATACAAACTACCGATGAGCATTTTGTTGACGATAAAGTGGGCCTTTATATCGAGCCCGATGCAATACACATTATGAAAAAGAGTGAGTATTCAGGTCTTTATGGCGACTACTCTTCTTACAGCGAGGAAATCGACCACCTTTCCGATCCTGAGGAGGTGGCTGAGTGAACAAAAAATCCTTCGGTAACAAACTCGTAGCCTGCCCTTATATTGTTTGGTCGGCGATATTTATTATTGTACCGCTTGTTATAATGGCTTATTTTGCCCTGACCGATGCAAACGGTGTGTTTACGCTTGCCAATTTAGCATCGCTTGGCAGATATAAAAAGGCCTTTGCAATTTCAATTGTTTATGCAGTTATTTCTACCGTTATAACCTTATTGCTTGCCTACCCTATGGCTTATTTTATGACAAAGCTTAAAATAAGCTCGCAAAAAATGATTATGATGATAGTTATGCTTCCTATGTGGATGAACTTCCTTATCCGTACATATTCTTGGATAAGTATTCTTGCGAATACGGGTATTATAAACACTGTTTTAGGAAAATTGGGAATAGGACCTTTAAAGCTTATAAATACCCCCGGTGCTGTAATTTTGGGTATGGTTTATGACTTTATACCTTATATGATTTTGCCTATTTATTCAGTTATGAGTAAAATTGACAATTCGCTTTTAGAAGCATCAGATGACTTGGGCGCAAACGCATTTAATAAGTTTAAAAGGGTAATTTTTCCCTTAAGCCGTCCTGGTGTTATTTCGGGTATAACTATGGTTTTTGTGCCTAGTGTAAGCACATTTTACATATCGCAAAAGCTTGGCGGTAACAAGACAATGTTAATAGGCGATACTATTGAATACTTTTATAATTCGGGCCCCGATTATTATAATATAGCATCGGCGATATCTCTAATACTAATGGTGCTTATTATGTTAAGCTTGTTTGTTATGAATAGGTTCACAAATGACGAGAGCGGGGGTGTGGTAATATGAAAGCATTATCTCGCCTTTATATAGCGCTGATACTATTTTTCCTTTATGCACCTGTGCTTGTTATGATATTCTTTTCTTTCAATTCTTCAAGTAGCGTATGGGTGTTTGAGGGCTTTTCGCTTGATTGGTATTTAAGCCTTATATCCAACAGCACAATGCTTGGCGCATTAAAGCACACCCTTGTTATTGCGGTGCTTTCGGCGGTTATTTCTACCGTTTTGGGTACTGCTGCCGCGGTGGGTATTATGGCTATACGCAGTAAGCTTGCAAACAAGCTTATTATGGCTACAACAAACATACCTATGATGAATGCAGATATTGTAACAGGTATATCCTTAATGTTTTTATTTGTATTTGTAGGTAAGCTTATAGGTCTTTCGGAATCTTTGGGTTTTGTGACTGTTCTTATAGCGCATATAACCTTTAATTTGCCTTATGTAATTCTTTCGGTACTGCCAAAGCTCAAGCAAACCGATGCTAATTTGCACGAAGCGGCTTTAGACCTTGGTTGCACCCCGGTAAAAGCCTTTTTTAAGGTAATTTTACCTTCTATTTCAACAGGTATTGCAACGGGTATGATTATGGCGTTTACGCTCTCTCTTGACGATTTTGTAATAAGCTATTTTACCTGTGGCGATTATCAAACTTTGCCGATTATTATTTACAATATGACAAAAAAATCGGTTACTCCTGATACTTATGCCCTTTCAACGCTTATATTTATTGTGATTTTTTTATTGCTTATTTTTTACAATATGGTAAGCAGTAAGGCGGAACGCAAAGCGGCTAAAAGGAGGTTTTAATATGAAAAAGTTTATTTCTCTTATTTTAACCTTTATTTTGGCTTTTGCTCTTTGCGGATGCGATTATGCGTATAAGTATTTTGACCTTGATTTAAAAGCCGAATACTCCCGTGAGTTAGAGGGTACTACCCTTACGGTTTATAACTGGGGTGAGTATATTTCGGATGGCAGCGATGATATGATAGATGTCAATGCCGAGTTTGAACGCATTACAGGCATAAAGGTAAACTACCTTATGTTTGAAAGCAATGAAACGATGTATTCTCAAATAAAAAGTGGCGGTATTACCTACGATGTTATAATTCCGTCTGATTATATGATACAGCGTCTTATTAAGGAAAACGAATTGTTGGAGATTGATACTTCCAAAATTTCTAACTATTCACTAATTGAGGAAAAGTATAAAAATATATACTTCGACCCTGAAAATAAATACAGTATTCCATATAGCGTAGGCATGGTGGGTATTATTTATAATACTGCACAGTTAGGTAAGGATATAGAGCATTCGTGGAATGTTTTGTGGGATAAAAAGTATAAGGATATGACACTTAATTTTAATAATCCGCGTGATGCTTTTATGACAGCGCAAATGCTTTTAGGCCAGGATTTGAACTCTACAAATAAATCCGACTGGGATAAGGCGGCAGACCTGCTTAAAAAGGGCAAGGATAATTTGCAGTCTTATGTAATGGATGAGGTTTACGGCAAAATGGAAACAGGCGAGGCGGCTATTGCGCCTTACTATGCGGGCGATTTTCTTACAATGTACGAAGTAAACGAAGATTTAGCCTTTTTCTACCCACAGGAAGGAACGAATGTATTTATTGATTCTATTTGTATTCCAAAATCCGCTAAAAACTATGAAGCGGCGCTTATGTATATAAACTTCCTTTTAGAGCCGCAAATTGCTACCGCAAATGCTGAGTATATCGGTTATGCTTCCCCCAATACTGCGGTAATAAATAATCCCGATTATTACTATTATAAAAATGAAATTCTTTATCCCGGTGACAAGGATATACCCAAAGTACAGTATTACCAAGACATTGCGGATGAAATAAGAATTTATTATGAAATGCTTTGGTGCGATGTAAAGCTATATTAACAAAAAACTGACTACGCAAAATGTAGTCAGTTTTTTATTATTTATTTATTTTAAAGTGAATAGGCATTCCGTTTTGGGTTTTAATCTTTACTTCACCGTTTATAAGCGGTAGGAAGTAGTCAAGTGCGTCGTTTGTAATATTTGTGCTGTTATCGCAAATCCATTCTTTAGGGAAGGTTTTTTCCTGATTTGCAACAAGGCTTGTGTCGGCTTCGCCAATTTCTATTTTATAAGGGTTATTGCTTATGCGCTTAAAGGTCATCATAATACCTGTCTTGCCGCTTAGTGCGGCTTTAACGGCAGTTTTGCCTATTAACACCGATTCGTCAATATCGGTTTTGGATGCCAAATGCGAAGAGCAGCGCTGCATAACATTAAGCTCTATAGAACGCACCTTGCAACCGATTTTTTCAGTCACAAGATTTTCGAGTAGCTTGCCTATACCCGAAAGATAAGCGTGACCAAAGGTATCTACTTTACCTGAGCGGTAGTTTTCGTCATCAAGGGTAATACCTTCTGAAACCGCAACAATAACCGAGTTGTGAATTTCAAGCTGGGCTTTAACATCGCTTAAAAACTTTTCTTGTGAAAATTCGCCTTCGGGAAGATAAATAAGATGGGGAGCGGTTTCATCGTTAGCGTGTAAAACTGCGCTTGAAGCAGTAAGCCAACCTGCATGTCTGCCCATTATTTCAACTATTGTTACTGATTTAAGGTCGTAAACTGCGCTGTCGCGTACAATTTCCTGCACGGTAGTTGATAAATATTTGGCCGCAGAGCCGAAGCCGGGGGTGTGGTCGGTTAGGCATAGGTCGTTATCAATGGTTTTTGGTATGCCAATAACCTTAATATTTATACTGTTTTCGGCGGTGTACTTTGAAAGCTTGTTTACGGTATCCATAGAATCATTTCCGCCTATGTAGAAAAAAGCACCGATATTGTATTTATTGAAGTACTCAATGATTTTACCGTAAACCAAAGCATCTTTATCATATGTAGGAAGCTTATAGCGACAAGAACCTAAAACGGTAGACGGAGTAAGCTTTACAAGCTCTAAATCGTCATCGGTTTTTATGAGTTCATTAAGGTTTACAAGGTTTTGGTTAATAATACCTTCAATACCGTTTAGTGAGCCGTAAACAGTATCAATTTGGTTGCTGTCAAGCGCTTCTTTAAAAACACCTGCAAGGGAAGCGTTTATGGCAACTGTAGGTCCGCCCGATTGTGCTACTGCAATATTCATTTAAAAATCCTCCAAAGACAATTTACATTATAATAACATTTTCTTAAACAAAAATCTACACTTTTTTATAAAACTATCAACAGTTTTTTATACTTGTATTTTTATTATAGATATAGTATAATTATTTATTAGATTGGAGTGGTATATCTTGTTAAGCTCTTTGCTATCAGGCAATATTGATTTTATGGATACTTTAATTTATATACTGTCTACCTTGGCAGTAATTTTTCTAACCCTACCTATACACGAATTTGCTCATGCCTTTGCGGCAGATAAATTGGGCGACCCTACACCAAGGTATCAGGGTAGGCTGACTTTAAACCCCTTTGCACATCTTGATATTATAGGCTCGCTTTCTATATTGTTTTTCGGTTTTGGTTGGGCAAAGCCTGTACAGGTTAATCCGTATAATTTTAAAAATTCTAAAGGCGGTATGGGTATAGTGGCTTTTGCTGGCCCGCTTTCAAACCTTGTTGTAGCATTTTTATCGCTTTTAATGGTTAAAATCATATCATTATTTGCTGTTTCACAAATAGCAATATATATAGTATTATTTTTTGTAGGTATTGCCAGAATTAATGTTTCATTGGCGGTGTTTAACCTTATTCCTGTACCGCCGCTTGATGGCTCGCGAATTTTAGGTATTATACTGCCTGACAGAATATACTACAAAATAATGCAGTATGAAAGATACATTTATTTTGGTTTGATGCTGCTTATTTTTACAAATGTACTTGATGTACCCATTTATTTGGCTACAAATTCGATTTTAAACGGATTTTTTAGTATTTTAAATTTATCTCCTTATTTGTTGTATTTGGTGTAATATGGAAAATATTTTAAATTATAAATTAGAAGGCTTTGAAGGCCCGCTTGATTTACTGCTGCAACTTATTGCGCGTAATAAGTATAATATTTACGATATTCCTTTGCTCCAGCTTATTGAGCAGTATTTAGAGCAAATAGAAAAATTCAAACAGGACGAGATGGAAATTTCCAGTGACTTTTTAGAGATGGCTTCCCGCTTGCTTTATATCAAAACGGTTAGCTTACTGCCTAAGCACGATGAGGTTGTAAAGCTTAAGGAAGAGCTTACAGGTGAGTTGCTTGAATATAT
This sequence comes from Clostridia bacterium, assembly GCA_017403265.1. Classification (GTDB taxonomy): domain Bacteria; phylum Bacillota; class Clostridia; order Oscillospirales; family Acutalibacteraceae; genus UBA737. The sequence goes on along the minus strand of JAFQOJ010000018.1, from coordinate 27,194 downwards.
GGTTTGCAAGCAAATGGCAGCAAAGTTTCAGACAATGCAAGGTGGGTTTGATATGTTTGTAAGGCTTCCTACCGAGTATGAGTTCCCAAAAACCTATGAGCTTGTACACCCTAAAAATGTTATGTATGAAAGCTATATTGCCGCAGTAGGCAGGGGGCTTAGAAGGTTGCCACCTTCAACAGCGCCCTTTACAAAAATTGTTGCTAAAAAGATTGTTTCGGTTTCTACAAAAATAGTTTTTGTAATCCGTAATTTATGGCGCGGTGGTAAAAGTAAGCTTTCTGAGCTTTATAAAACAGCTAATAGCCGTTCTGAGCTTGTTGCAACCTTTTTAGCGGTGCTAGAGCTTTGTAAGGCTAATCGCGTTAAGGTTGACGGTGACGGAGAAAATCAGCAAATTACACTTATTAAGGGGCATAAAAACAATGACAACTAAACAACTTATAAAGGCGTTTGAGGCGGTGCTTTTCGCAAGTGGCGAGCCTATGTCTATAGAGCGCTTTACTCAGGTTTTTGAAATAACTCCCGAAAAAACTGTAGAGGTTATGGAAGCACTTGCTAAAAAGCTTATTGATAATGACAGTGCTTTAAAGCTTGTAAGAATGGAAAACACCTATCAGCTTGCTACCGATACCGAATATGCAGATTATATTAAAAAAGCCTTTGATATAAGAAGACGTACACCCTTGTCTTCGGCTGCGCTTGAGGTTTTGGCGGTGGTGGCTTATAATCAGCCCGTTACAAAATCTTTTATAGAGCAGGTTAGAGGGGTTGACTGCTCGGGTGTAGTTACCACCTTAATTGAAAAGGGGCTTATAGAAGAACGCGGAAGACTTGAGCTTCCAGGCAAGCCTTTGCTTTACGGAACCACCAAAAACTTTTTACGTTGTTTCTCTTTAGGGGATTTAAGCGAATTGCCGCCTTTACCCAAAGACCAAAACGGTGAAGAAGTTACAGACCTAGGGGAGCAGTTAACTCTTGATGAATAGTTTTAATGTTTAGATTAAAAATATTTGTAGGAGTGCTTTAATTGTTTTTATTGTATATTTTAGGCGGTCTTTTAGGCTTATTTACAGTGGCTTTACTACTGCCTGTAAGTGTTGCTTTAAGTTATAACGGTGAATTTAAGTACAAGCTTAAAATTGCTTTTGTAACACTAAATTTTAATAAAAAAGAAAAACCCAAAAAGCAAAAGAAAAACGACAAACAACAAAAAAAGACCGAAGTAAAACCAGAAAAAAGCTTTTTTGAAAAGCTAATAGATAAAAAAGGCTTTGCGGGAGCGGTAAAAGAGATTTTTACATTTGTAAAGGACTGTGCAGTACCGCTAAAGCGATTTTTGAGGTTTGTAAAATTTCGGGATATACGCCTTTTTATAGCGGTGGTGGGGGATGATGCCGCTGGGACCGCTGTGGATTACGGTGTGGTTTGCTCGGCGGTTTATCCAACTCTTTCTTTTATAGAAAACCTTGCAAGCTTGCAGTATAAAAGCGTAGATATAAAGGCGGATTTTGAAATAAAAAAAGCGATTTCACATTTTTCTTAAAAATAAAGACAAATATTATTTTTATTTTAATTTTAGCGGTTAGAATATTTAAAGAATATAAAAAATTCGTTGTAAGGAATGAGTTATAATGAGCGAGAATAGTATAAAAAACATTATGGATACCACTTTAGAAAAGCTAAAGGGTATGATAAATGCCGATATTATAACAGGTAATCCTATTGAGATAAACGGTATTACGCTTATCCCTGTTTCTAAGGTGGCTTATGGCATTGCTACAGGTGGTAGTGATTTCCCAACAAAATCGTCCACGCAGGTTTTTGGTGGTGGCGGTGGCGCCGGAGTTACAGTTTCGCCTATAGCTTTTATAGTAATTAACGGTGATAATGTTAAGATGCTGCCTGTTTATAACGAGCTTACTACTGTTGAAAAAGCAATAAATATGGCGCCTGAGATTATAGAAAAGGCTAAAGAGCTTTTTAAAAGCGAACCTATAAACATCCCTGAATAAAATAACACACCCTATCATATTTATTAAGTGTTAAGCCTTAATATATATGGTGGGTGTTGATTTTGAAGAGAATTGCAGTGATTTTGGTTTTTATGTTAGCTTTGGTACAACCTGTAAAAGCCGAGAGCAATTTATCGGTTTCGGCTAAAGCCGCGGTGCTTATAAACGGCGAAAACGGGGAAGTTGTTTTTGCAAAAAACAGCGACCAAAAAATGCCAATGGCAAGCACAACTAAAATTATGACTGCATTGCTTCTTTGTGAATACGGCAATTTTGAGAAAGAGATTACCGTTACTGCCGAAATGCTACGGGTTGAAGGCTCGTCTATGGGGCTTTTGGCAGGGGATAAGGTAACGCTTCACGATTTGCTGTATGGGTTGATGCTTGCGTCAGGTAACGATGCGGCAAATGTTATAGCCTTTACTGTTGGCGGCTCTATAAAAGGCTTTGTTGATATGATGAACAATAAAGCGCGTGAGTTAGAACTTGTATCAACCCATTTTGAAACCCCATCGGGTTTAGATGGGGATAGTCATTGCACAACCGCTTATGAATTAGCAATGCTTACAAAATACGCAATGCAAAATGAAGAATTTTCCAAGGCAGTATCAAGTAAATCGGCTACGCTTAATTACGGAAATCCGCCATACAGACGCACCCTTACAAACCACAATAAATTACTTAAAATGTATGACGGCGTGGTGGGGGTAAAAACAGGGTTCACCAAAAAATCGGGTAGATGCTTGGTGTCTGCCGCAAAGCGTGACGGTAAGTTTTTAATTGCCGTAACTTTAAACGCCCCTAGCGATTGGCAAGACCATAAAGCAATGCTGGATTATGGCTTTACGGCTATAAAGCAAACAAATTTTTCGCCGCTTGTAAACGGATATAATATTCCTGTAATAAATGGCAGTAGTGATGGTCTTTTTGTAGAAATAGAACCGCTTACAATAAATAGTCTTGATACGGCTGATATAGATTGTAAAATATATTTACCGCAGTTTCTTTATGCGCCTGTAAAAACAAACGAAGAAGTTGGTAAAGCGGTTTATATGCAGGGTGATAAAATTTTAACCGAAAAACCGATTTTATCAAAAGGTGATATTACTTCACTTAATACTACTGAAAACGCTTTGGACAGTATTTTAAAGATATTTAAAACTATTATTATGAACATATAGGAGAATGAAATGAAGGATAATAAGGTGCGCTTACAAAAGCACTTGGCTGATTGCGGTATTGCGTCACGAAGAAAAGCTGAAGAGCTTATAGAGATGGGTAAGGTTAAGGTTAATGGGCATATTGCAATAATTGGTCAAAAGGTGGACCCTAAGCGCGATAAAATAACCGTGCGAGGTAAAAATGTTGTGGCAAATACTACCAAAATGTATATAATGCTACATAAACCGCGCGGATTTGTAACCACTGCCAGTGATGAAAAGGGCAGAAAATGTGTTACAGACCTTGTTAAAGATGCACCTGTACGCCTTTTCCCTGTGGGAAGACTTGATATGAATTCTGAAGGGCTTCTTATAATGACAAACGACGGTGAGTTTGCAAACCGTCTTACACATCCATCATACCATGTTAACAAAACCTACCGCGTCACCGTTAAGGGTGAAGTGGACGATGAAAAGATTATTAAGCTAAGAGAAGGCATACTGCTTGACGGAGTGAAAACTCTTCCGTGCGATTGTTTTGTGGCAGAAAGAAAGCTGGACAGAACGGTGCTTATCTTTATTATTATGGAGGGTAGAAACCGTCAAATAAGAAGAATGTGCGAAGAAGTAAAGCTTGAGGTTTTGCGCCTTAAGCGTACCGAAATTGCAGGTGTTAAGTTAGGTATGCTACCGCGTGGTAGTTGGCGCCCATTAAACGAAAAAGAGATGCGCCGTCTTACAAGTATTACCTAAGGAGTTAAAATGATAACTTTAAAAACAGTAGAAAAAGAAGAAGCCTTGACTTTTTATGAAAAGGAAGGTTTACAAATAAATGAAAACTCGCTTTGCCTTTGCGCAAAGAATAAGGAAGAGGTTTTAGGCTATAGCCTTTTTGATATAGAAGACAAAAAAATGGTTATTCGTGCTATTGAGCCTCAAAACGATTTGATGCTTTTGGATGGAGTGCTTAGAAGTACTTTACATATTGCCGCAAGCCGTAATGTAACAGAAGCTACTTGGGGCGATAATGCACCCGAAAAAATTTTTAAAACCTTGGGCTTTGTAACAAAAGAAAACACACTTAATATAACAAAGCTTTATGAAAATAAATGCTGCGGTTGTAATGGTTGCGAAGAGTGAAAATATTTAAATGTTGAAAAAGTTGATGTGATGTGGTATTATAATGACATACCACATCACATTTAATTTATAATAGACTATTTATCTACTTCTAGGAGAACACTATCTTGGTAAAAGGTGTTCTCTCTATTCTCCTATGTGGGTAAATAGTTTCGGTGTGATGTGGTAGTCTATCCGAGGGATACACTTTTTCGGCACATCCTTCGGGGTGTGCTTTTTTATTTGGGTGGTGATAAAATGGGCTATTATTTCAAACCGTATGTATGGGCATTTGATAATTTTTTAGAGTGGCTATTTGCTGATAAGCGCAAGCGAAAAAATTGAAATATGTTCCAAGATACTGTCGTAATTGTGAATGCTTAGGTATTTGCCGAGATGAAAAAAATAATTGGAAATGTATTAATGGTTGTATGTTTATGGATTAAAAAAGAGTATTCAAGCTAAAAACTTGAATACTCTTAAATTTTGCTTTAATTATTCAGCAGCTTCTTCTGCTACTTCTTCTGCGGGAGCCTCAACGGCTTCTTCCGCAGGCGCTTCAGCAACCTCTACAGGAGCTTCTACAACTTCTACAGGAGCTTCAACTACTTCTTCAGCAGCTTCTTCCACTACTTCTTCGGGAAGTAAAGCGCGGATAGAAAGGCTTACGCGCTTTTGCTCTAAATCAATAGCGGTAATCTTTGCATCAACTTCTTGACCGATTTTTAATTCGTCTTGCGGTTTAGCAACGTGCTTGTTAGCAATCTGTGAAATGTGAACAAGACCGTCAACACCGGGGATGATGCGTGCAAATGCACCGTAGGTTGTCATACTAACAATGGTAACCTTAACAATATCATCAACATTATAGTTGTTTTGGAAGATGGTCCAAGGATTGTCTTCGGCCTTTTTGTAGCCTAAAGAAATTCTTTTCTTTTCTTTATCAAGGTCTTTAATATAAACCTCAATAACATCGCCTACAGAAACAACTTCAGCGGGGTTCTTAATTCTAGCCCAAGAAAGCTCTGAAATATGAACCATACCGTCAACGCCGCCGATATCAACAAATGCACCGTAGCCGGTTAAAGACTTAACGGTACCGTTGTAACGGTCACCAACTTCTATATCTGCCCAAACCTTTTCTTCTGCTTCTTTTCTCTGTTCACGAAGAACACTGCGGATAGAGCCGATTGCTCTTCTGCCGCGGCCGATTTCAATAATACGGAAAGAAACTTCCTGACCCTTTAAATCTTCTAAAGAATCGTTTCTTGAAAGGGTAGCCTGAGAAGCGGGGATAAATATGCGAACATTGTTTGTATAAACTACAACGCCGCCTTTAATAATATCCTTAACAACGCCTGTTAAAATTTCGCCTGATTCTTTGGCACTGGCAATTTTGTCCCAACCAGCAATAGCATCATAGCGGCGTTTGGAAAGCATAGCGGTGCCTTCTTGGTCATTTATTTTCATAATGATAAGGTTGATTTGGTCGTTAACCTTAACTTCGTTTACAAGGTCTACATTAGCATCGGTAGAGAATTCAGCAGCAGTTATGTAACCTGTAACACCTCTGCCTATATCTACTGTAACTTCTGTTGAGTTAACAGCAACAACGGTACCTACTACCTTTTGGTCCCCTGTAAGATTGCTTAAGGATGCTTCAAATGCTTCCTCATCTGTCATTTCTTCAAATGTTTTTTCTACAGTTACTTCTAACTGTTCGTCTTTCGGTTGTAAATTTTCCGACATGGTTTTGATTGCCTCCTTTATTATACCTGCAGGTGTAGATGCACCCGCAACAACTCCAATGCTTTTACATTCCCGTAAAACATCAAGCGGTAATTCGCTTGCCGTTTCAATAAGAAAAGTTTTTTCGCAGTTAAGCTTACATACATCGTATAGCTTGACGGTGTTAGAACTGTGTTTTCCACCGATAACTATTACGCAATCGCTTGAAAGCGATAGGGTATGAGCTTCTTCCTGACGCAAGGAAGTTGCATTACACATTGTATCAAAAATTTTCGCATTTGTACATACTTTTTTTAAATTTTTTTGAACTTTTTTCCATATTTTTGAATTAAAAGTTGTCTGCGAAACTAATGTTACATTTTCTGATGCTAAATTTGGATTATTTTTGAGCAAATTGTCTAATTCGTCAGTGTCGGCTATTACATGGTATTCACCTGTAGTGTGACCGATGATGCCTTTTACCTCTTGGTGATTCTTGTCGCCTGCAATTATGGTTATATATCCTTTTTTTGAGTATTCGGCTACTATTTTATGAATTTTCGCAACAAACGGGCAGGTTGCATTAACATAATCTATGTTAAGACTATCGCATAAATTAAGTACCGATTTTTCTACCCCGTGCGAACGGATAACCAAGGTTTCACCCTGTGATACTTCTTCGGGTGAGCTTACAATTTTTACGCCTTTGGCTTCTAAATCGGCTACTAATTGGGGGTTATGGATTATAGGTCCTAATGTGCAAACCTTTTTATTTTCTTCTAAAAGGTCGTAAACAGTTTGCACCGCTGCATTTACCCCAAAGCAAAAGCCTGCCGTTTTAGCAAGAGTTATTTTCATATATTTGTGTTTTCCTTTATGATTTTAAGTAAAAGAGCTAAAGAATCTTCAAACTCGTAGCCCGAAGTATCGGCTAATATAGCATCATCGGCTTGCTTTAAGGGCGCTATCTCGCGGTGCATATCGTTATAGTCGCGCTGTACCATATCGTCATAAACTTCCTTAAAAGTAACATCGGTGCCTTTTTGTACTAATTCGTCATAGCGACGCTTAGCGCGGTCTTCAGCGGAAGCGGTAAGATAAATTTTAACTGTAGCGTTTGGTAGTACCACAGTGCCAATGTCACGGCCATCCATAACAACATTGTTTTCTCTTGCTAATTTCCTTTGCATTTCAAGTAAGAACGCGCGAACGGGCGGTTTTGCCGAAACGGCAGAAGCCATCATAGAAGCAGAGGGAGTTCTTATAGCCTCGGATACATCCTCACCGTCTAAAAATACTCTTTGTTCGCAATCTACAAAACGAATATCTACTGTGGTATCGGCTAAAATGCCTTCAATATCGCATTTTAACTCGGTATCGGCGCCCATTCTTGAAAATTTAAGACCTACAGTACGGTAAAGTGCACCTGTATCAACATAAATAAAGCCTAAATTTTCGGCGGTTTTGCGTGATAATGTGCTTTTACCTGCACCTGCAGGGCCGTCAATTGCTACTGAAATCATATTATTTTCTCCATTCTTTTATTTTACATTAGTTTAAGCATTTGTACCCGCTGCAAAGCCGGTTGAAAATGCGATTTGTAGATTAAATCCGCCTGTGTAGGCATCAACATCAATAATTTCGCCTGCGAAGTAAAGACCGCTTACAAGCTTTGACTCCATAGTTTTTGGATCTATCTCTTTAACCGAAATTCCACCCGAAGTTATAATTGCTTCATCAATAGGTCTAAAACCTGTTATATGAAGCGGTAATGCCTTGATTATATCAATAAGCTTTAAGCGTTGCTCCTTGGTTATTTGGTTAACCTTCAAGTCACTCGGAATATTAGAAAGTTTAACAATAACGGGGATAAGGCTTTTGGGTAACAGCCTATCTAAAGAGTTTGCAAAATTTTTGTTTTGCTCTTCACTAAAATCCCTTAAAATGCGGTTATCAAGCTGTTCTTTAGAAAGCGCGGGCTTTAAATCTATAAAAGCAATATATTGTTTTTTACCCATATAGCGTATATGTGATGAAGCCGAAAGCACCAAAGGTCCTGATATGCCAAAGTGGGTGAATAGCATTTCGCCAAGCTCGGAAAACAGCGGTTTTTTCTTGCCGACTTCAAAAACATTTAGAGTAACATTTTTAAGGCTTAGCCCTGAAAGGTGGGTACAAAAGCCTTCGTGAATAGTAATCGGTACTAAAGACGGTTTTAGCTCGGTTACAGTATGACCGAGCTCGCTTGCCATTTTATATCCGTCACCTGTAGAGCCTGTTAGGTGGTAGGACATACCGCCTGTGGCTATAATAACGCTATCGGCAGGTAAAATATCGCCGTTTTGAAGCTTTACACCTATAACCTTATTTTCGCTTGTTATAAGCTTTTCAGCGGTAGAAGTTATTATTTTAGCACCGCTTTTAATTACGGCATTATATAAAGCGTCTACAATATCTACTGCTTTATCGGAAACGGGGAAAACCCTGTTTCCGCGCTCAGTTTTTAAAGGTACTTTTCTGCTTTCAAAAAACTCCATAAGTTGCTGCGGTGAAAACATAGAAAAAGCGGAATACAAAAATTTAGCGTTTTTTGGAATGTTGTTTATAAGGGTATCGATATCGCAGTTATTGCAAACATTACATCTGCCCTTGCCGGTTATCATAAGTTTTCTGCCAACCCTAGCGTTTTTTTCTATAAGGGTAACATTATTGCCATTATCGGCACTTGTAACGGCTGCCATAAGTCCTGCGGCACCGCCACCTATAATTACAACATTTTTCAAGCCTTTTCACCGCCTAACTTATTTATTTTACTACAATTTTAATCAAAAGTAAAGACTCCCTTTAAAAAAGGGAGTCTAAAGAATTAAAAAAATAATTAGATAATACGAACGCGGATAATACCTTCAATAGCTTCGATTTCGGTTTGAAGTGTTGCTATGTCAGCATCGTCGATATCAAGCATTGTGTATGCATAGTCGCCGCGAGATTTATTAAGAAGATTTTCGATGTTTATATTGTCATCAGAAATTACAGCTGTAATTTTTGTAAGAATGGTAGGAACATTCTTGTGGATTACGCAAACGCGGTTTTTTCCGCTGCGTGGCATTGTGATTTCGGGAAGGTTGACCGAGTTTACAATGTTACCGTTTTCAATGTAATCAATAAGTTCTCTAGCTGCCATTGTAGCGCAGTTTTCTTCTGATTCAGGAGTAGATGCGCCAAGGTGGGGGATAGCAATAATACCGTCAACATCTAAAACGTCTTCGGTTGGGAAATCGGTAACATAAGCGGCTACTTTGCCTGCTTCTAAAGCGGCTTTAAGGTCGGTACTATTAACCAAAGCGGCGCGCGAGAAGTTAAGAATGCGAACGCCGTCTTTCATTTTAGCAATGCTGTCCTTGTTGATAAGATTCTTAGTAGCATCTGTAAGCGGAACGTGGATTGTAATATAGTCACATTCGGCAAAAATTTCGTTAATATCGCTTATATAAACTGCATTATGGTTTAAGTTCCAAGCAGATTTAACCGACAAATATGGGTCGTAGCCGTAAACCTTCATACCTAAGGAATTAGCAGCGTTAGCAACCATAACACCGATTGCGCCAAGACCGATAACACCAAGCTTTTTGCCCTTGATTTCGGGACCTGCGAAAGCAGATTTGCCTTTTTCAACAAGCTTGCCAACCTCGTCTCCGTTGCCCTTTAAGGTTTTAGCCCATTCAATACCCGAAATTACGCGACGTGAAGAGATAAATAAGCCTGCGATAACTAATTCTTTAACGGCGTTAGCATTAGCACCTGGGGTGTTGAAAACAACAATACCTTGTTCGCTGCAACGGTCAATCGGGATATTGTTAGTACCTGCGCCTGCGCGGGCAATAGCCTGTAAGGAAGCAGGGAATTCAACATCGTGTAAAGCGGCAGAGCGTACAATCGCACCGTCGGCGTTTTCAACTTCGTCGCCTACGGTATACTTATCATCGAAATTACTGAGACCTGATTTCGAAATTTTGTTATATGTTTTTATCTTGTACATTAGATATTCTCCTCTTCAAACTTTTTCATAAACTCAACAAGCTTTTCAACGCCTTCAATTGGCATTGCGTTGTAGATAGAAGCACGCATACCGCCAACAGAACGGTGACCTTTAAGGTTAACAAAGCCTGCTTTCTTACTTTCTGCAACAAATTTAGCGTCTAATTCATCATTACCTGTTACAAAAGGAACATTCATAAGTGAACGGTCTTCAGGAACAACTGTGCCCTTAAAGAGCTTGCTGTTATCAAGGAAATCGTAAAGAATTTTAGCCTTCTTTTCGTTGAGTTCCTTCATTTTTTCAAGACCGCCCATTTTCTTAATCCACTTGAATGTAAGACCTGCAATATAAATAGAGTAGCAGGGGGGAGTATTGAACATAGAGCCGTTTTCAGCGTGGGTTACATAGTTAAGCATTGTAGGAGTAATATACATAGCGTTGCCTAATAAATCCTTGCGGATAATAACAATTGTAACACCTGAGGGAGCAACGTTCTTTTGAGCGCCTGCGTAAAGCATACCAAACTTGGTAACATCAATCGGCTCTGACAAAATGCAGCTTGAAATATCTGCAATTAGCGGAACATCGCCTGTGTCGGGTAACTCATTATACTTTGTGCCATAAATGGTATTGTTCATACAAATGTGAACAAAGTCGGCATCCTTATCAAAGTCGGCTGCGGTGGTTTTTGGAATATAGCTAAAGGTTTTATCCTTAGAAGATGCAACCTCGCGAGCAGCACCGTAGCGAGCGGCTTCCTTATAAGCCTTGTTAGCCCACTGACCTGTGATAATAAAATCAGCCTTATTGTTCTTGTTCATAAGGTTTAAAGGAATCATAGCAAATTGTGTAGAAGCGCCGCCTTGTAAGAACAATACTTCATAATTTTCGGGGATGTTCATAATTTCGCGAAGATTAGCTTCTGCTTCATCAAAAATTGCTTGATATTCTTTAGAACGGTGTGACATTTCCATTACGGATTGTCCACTTTCTCCGTATTCTAACATTTCTGCTGCGGCAGTCTTCAAAACCTCTTCAGGTAACATAGAAGGACCTGCACTAAAGTTATAAACTCTTGCCATAATAATGACCTCCAAAAATAATTTTTTAAAATATGTATCCTATTATATGCGTAACATACTGTAAAGTCAATAGGTTTGTTAAGAATTTAACAAATAATTTTTAAATTTTTGGGATTTTGACAAATATTTTGTTATATTTTTAACAATTTACTGTTTTTGAATATGATTTATGCGCTGGGGAGCGGTTGCAACAACTGTGAAGCTGTATTTTTATCTTGATAAAAATATAATGTGGTGTTATTATATAGGTGTAAATGCTTAGTTTAATTAAGGAGAAAGAAATGCTCACCAATTATCATACCCACACCGCCTTTTGCGACGGTAGGGATACAGCCGAAGAAATGGTTTTAGCGGCAATAGATAAGGGCTTTAAGTCGCTTGGGTTTTCGGGACATATGACTGCCGAGTTTGATAAAAGCTATTGTATGACCGATCTGCCTGCTTATATAAATGAAATAAAACGACTTAAAGAAAAATATAAAAAGGAAATAGAGATTTATTTGGGTATAGAAGAAGATACCTACGCTCTTTGTGACCGAAGTCAATTTGAATATATAATTGGCTCCTGCCACGAAGTGAAATTCCAAAATAATTTTTATGCGCTTGACAGTAATTATGAAGGGCTTTTAAAGGCTTTGGCGCTTTTTGATAATAACGCTATAAAGCTAGCAGAAGAATACTACAAAGTGTTTTGTAATTATATACTTTCGCGAAAGCCTGATATTGTAGGGCATTTTGACCTTATAACTAAGTTTGAGGAAAAGGAAAAGTCAATTTTTTTTAATAATAAAGAATACAATGCTTTGGCTGAAAGGTATTTAAAGCAAGCGCTTAAAAGTGACTGTATTTTTGAAATAAATACGGGTGCGATTTCGCGCGGATATAGAACTACACCTTATCCTGCCGAAAGTTTGCTTTATGTTATGAAACAGAATGACGCTAAAATAATTCTTTCGTCCGATTGTCACGACAAACGGATGCTTGACTGCAATTTCACTGAAACCCGCGAGCTTTTAAAGGATATAGGCTTTAAACATACATATATACTTTTAAATAATGAATTCGTGAAAGAAGAGATTTAATATATAATATGGGGATCGGTTCCTAAAAGTTGTGTTCTGTGTTCTTCACATGTGTTCTTTAAAAAAAGATAGGAGAGCTACAAACACAAGGGGACCAAACACAAGGGGACCAAACACAAGGGGACGCAAACACAAGGGCAAACACAAGGGACGGTTCTCCTGTGTTGTACACATGAGAAAAAACCGGGTTGGACAAATACTAAGGAAATAGGAAATGAATTTCAATCTATTGACAAATTACTTAAAACAGTTAGGAAATGGTAATATGAAAAATAAATTTGTTTTTGTTCTTTTAGCTATAATAGTTACTATAGGTTTCTGTGCATATTTTTTAATCCCTAAAATTTTAAAAAGTGATAAAGTTGAGGACGTTTATACCACAGTAATTGATAGTCGAGAAGATTTGACCAAATTATTGGAATATGATTTTAAAAACGCCGATATTGAAGCAGTATATTCCAATAATGAAAGCAGATGTCTATGTGTTGTTCTTAATGAGAATTATGAACAATTTTCAAAGGATAATATTACAGAGGGTCAATTGTTTAATACTGGTGATGGCGAAGGAACTTTTAATTATTTAAAGAAAAGTTTTCCGGAAATTTTTGTTATGAATTTTTCTGATGTTAAAAATGATAATGGTACAGGAAAATATTATGAGTATTATTTTAGCGATAATTATAGTGAATGTGAGCCGTATTATGTTTACTGGTTTTCAACGCATATGGACGGAAAAGAAAAATGTGTGATATATGCTTTTTTACCTAAGCAAACCCAAAAAGTTATAATTAAAGATTTCATTTAAGGGGAGACAGGGACGGAGACATTGCAAACACGGGGGACGGTTCTCCTGTGTTGACAAATACACTTCTTTAAAAGGGCGGTTGGCGAAAGCTAACCGCTTTTTCTTGGTTTAAAAAAGATTTCTCGCATACGCTCGAAATGACAAAGAAAACTGTCACCCCGAGCGTAGCCGAGGGGTCTTACTGCTTGCGGTGGATGAGGAGTAAATCTTGAAAAAACACTTTATCCGTCAAAACCTATGGTATTTAACAAAAAATTTCATTTATATAACACAAAATGCATAGAACCCTATGGGCTCTATGCATTTGCTATTTATTTATATTATTTGAAGCCTTTTACTACTTCATCGTATTTATTAGTAAGAATACAGTCGGCACCAAGGGCGAAAATTTCTTTAGCTTCATCAGGTTCGTCCGACCAAAAAACATTACAAATAATGCCGTGTTTATGGGCTAATTCCATAGCTTCTTTATCGTAATGGGGTTTGAAAAACTGAACCTTATGAGCACCGATTTTAATAGCGCGTTCAACAAGGTCTTTACCGGTTTCCTTACCGTCCCAACCGAGTGCGCAATGAATATCGGGTGCAGCTTGCATAAATTTTTGCATTGTTTTTGCGTTGGAAGCCTGAATATAAGAATAATCCTGAGCGTTATATTTTCGGATAAGGTCAATGATTTCCTGAATTTTGGGATCGAGATAATCTAAATCCCAAATTTTTATATGTATATTCATAACAACCTTGCCGCTGAATTTTTGCAAAATTTCTTCAAATGTTGGGATTTTTAAACCTTCAAATTCTTGGCTGAATTTTATACCAAAATCTAACTTTAAAAGCTCGGCATAGCTTTTTTCGTAAATTTTGCCTTCGCCGTCGCTAACACGGTCAAGCACGGGGTCATGACAGGAAACAAGCACACCGTCGGTAGTGGACCAAATATCATACTCAATTTCATCGGCACAAGCGTTAACTGCCGCTTCGTAAGCAGGTATGCTGTTTTCGGGTGCAACATTCGGGAAACCCCTATGCGCACATAAACGCGGATATTTCATTAAGCTTTCGGTTTTTATATTACTCATGATAATTTTCCTTTTTTATTATATGTTTTAGGTTTATTTATCCTCAAAAATGGGAATTATATCTTCTTTGATTGCGGTTTCAACATCTTCTTTAGTATTAATTGTCCAAGCAACCTTTTGAAGCTTAAAAAGTTCGGTAGAGAGGACAAAAGAAAAGAATTTCCTATCTTTAAAAGAAAACGAGATAAAATCGGGTTTGGTTAAAAAGTTTGTAAGCAGCAATGTCATAACAAGCTTTTGGAAAAAGTTCTTTTTTACATTTTTATCCTTTAAAAAGTTTGCCGATAATTGACCGCGTATAACATTGGGTCTATTTTTATAAAACCACCTAACGCACCTTGGGTCAAAGCTTTCTACACAGTAAACACCTTTATAATTAGTCAATACTTCGGCGGTCTTACTGCAAAGCTCGTTTATATTGTTGTTTTCGGATTTAAGCTCAATTATAAGCGGATATTTATTTTCGAAAAGCGCTAAAACCTCTTGTAAAGAAGGAATTTTCTCAGTTGTGCCCTCTAAGCCGTAGCTTTGCGCTTCCAAAAGGGTTAAATCTTCAATTTTAAGGTCCACACCCGCGGTTCGCAGCAGCGAAGCATCGTGAATAACCGCTAAATTGCCATCCTTGGTTAAATGGATATCAAGCTCGGCGCCGAAGCCGTGAGCTACGGCGTTTTTAAAGGCTTTAAGGCTATTTTCGGGAATGCCGTTGCCGAAAAGTCCGCGGTGGGCAAATTTGTGTTTCTTGAATTCCTTAAAATCAGTGAATTTTGTTCTTCCGCTTAATGTGAAAATATATAGCAAAGATAAAATTGCTAATATGATTAAAGCTTTAATCATCTATATCAAAGGCCTCCAAACCTTTTTTAGTAACTACCTTGTTGTCGCCATGCTTTACAAAGCACATTGTTACAAAGGCAAGTGCTACCGCTATAGCGGCATAGGGGAATAATGTAGTATAGCTTATATCAAGCATTTTACCTGCAAGAACAGGGGTTACAATTTGCGCCGACATACTGAAGGTGTAGTAAAGACCCGTAAATTTACCTACTGCACTGCCTGAGCACATTTCTACAACCATTGGGAAGCTATTAACATTTATTGCTGCCCAAGCAACACCCACAAGAGCAAAAAGTATTAGAAGTACGAAGTGGAATTCGTGATATAAAAGTGTGTAAATATAGCCAACAAAGAAGCAGGTGGCAAGGAGTATTACACCAAGCTTTATTATAAGCTTTCTACCGAAACGACCCGAAACAGCGCCAATGGGTATATAGCTTGCTATAGCGCCTGCAGTTGCTACTGTTAAGCAAAGCGATGCCTGACCAATCTCCATACCCCACATTTTATCAGCATATACGGTAAACCAGGTGGTGATACCGTTATAACCAATATACCAAAGCGCAACCGAAAGTAAAAGGAATATAAGGCTTTTTTTAACATCCTTTGGCATTTTTTCTTCCTTTGAATTGTCATCCTTAACCGCTAAATTTTCTTCTGGGTGTTTTGCTTCATACTCAGCTTGTTCTTTGCAAAGTTTAGGCTCGTTTACACCAAGCATTACTACCAAAAGAGAGATAAGCATTATTATGCCTACTATGATAAATATTGGAAGATAGTTGATATGATCTAGTCCGTCAGTTTTACTTTTTGAATAAAGTACACTTGTAATAATAAGATAAAGCACACCGCCTATAGCGCCCATAAGGTTAATAACTGCGTTACCCTTACTGCGCAAAGGCTTTGGGGTTACATCGGGCATTAAGGCAACGGCAGGGCTACGGAATGTACCCATTGCGATTAAAAGTAATCCTAAATTGATGATAAATAAAACAATTTTAGTAGGGCTTGGATTTGCGTAATAGCTATTGTCGAGTAGCGGCAGGCCCATCATTAAAACTACCGCCGCAATAGTACCAAACAAAATAAACGGACGGCGTCTTCCTAAAGGACTTTTGCACTTATCAGAAAGTGAACCAAAAATTGGCAAAAGGAAAAGGGCTAAAATATTATCGAGCGCCATAATAATACCCGAATAGGTTTCGCCAATGCCAAATGTAGTTGTTAAAATTTTTGGTACAAGGCCGTCGTATAATTGCCAAAAGGCTAAGATTGACAAAAATGCAAAGCCTACAAGTACTGTGCGTTTAACATTAAGCTTCATAATCCACCTCTAAAAGTTTTTACAAATTTCAAATAAATAATATCCCAAATTTTAGAAAAAGTCAATCTTTGTGTTTGGCTCATATACTATATAATTACTAAATAAAAAATAGTTGCCGTTTGGAATATTATGTGATATAATAATATGAATTATTATGGATTAGTGTGTTTGTTTTAAGGAGGCGATACGAAAAATGAGAATTTTGGGTATAGACCCCGGCTATGCAATAGTGGGCTACGGTGTGGTAGATTACGCAAAAAATCGTTTTTCGGTTGCGGGCTACGGTGCTATTACCACTAAGGCAAAAACCCCTTTTCCTGAAAGACTTTCGGTTATATATGACGATATGTGCGAAATCATTGAAAAATATAAGCCCGATCGCTTGTCCATTGAAAAGCTTTATTTTAACACCAACTCTACTACTGCTATTGATGTTGCTCATGCAAGGGGAGTAATAGTATTGGCAGCAAGACATAAGGGTGTAGATATTTTTGAATACACACCGCTTCAGGTAAAACAGGCGGTTACAGGCTATGGCAGGGCGGAAAAGCACCAGGTTATGGAAATGGTGAAAAATCTTTTGGATTTAAAAGCGATACCAAAGCCTGACGATACTGCCGATGCATTGGCAATAGCAATTTGTGACGGACATTATTCTGATTCATTATTAAGGAGATAAATTATGATAGCCTCTGTACGCGGAAAACTTATTTATTCTGATAACACATGCGCGGTGGTTGAATGTGCAGGCGTAGGATATAAGTGCTTTGTTACTAAAAACACACTTTATAATCTACCGCAAAAAAATGAAGAAATAATGCTTTATACCTACTTATCTGTGCGCGAAGATGCTATGGATTTATACGGCTTTAAGGATTTGGATGAATTAGAAGCTTTTAAGCTTATAACTTCAGTAAATGGTGTAGGCGCTAAAATCGGCTTAGCTTTATTGTCAGAATTTACGGCTTCACAGCTTACTTTATATATTGCAAGCAATGATTCAAAGGCACTTACCGCCGCAAGCGGTGTAGGCTTAAAGCTTGCACAGCGAATTGTTTTAGAGCTTAAGGATAAGGTGGGCTCGTTACAGAGTGGTGACGAAATTGTTATAAATGCTGTAGGTAACGCTACGGCTAATACCAATACCAAGGAAGCGGTTTCAGCACTAGTGTCGCTCGGCTACACTCAAAGCGAAGCTTCGCTTGCAGTAGGTAAGTTAGACCCTGCGCTTTCTACCGAAGAGCTTATAAAAGGTGCATTAAAAACTTTAGCCAGGGGGATATAACAAATGATTGAACAAGAAATGGATTTTGAAAACCGTATAGTTTCTCCCGATTATAACTATACTGAAGATGATGGTGAGCTAACTCTACGCCCTAAAACCTTGGATGACTATATCGGTCAGGACAAGGTTAAGGAAAATTTGAGAATATATATAAAAGCGGCTTTACAAAGGGGCGAAAGTCTTGACCATGTTTTGCTTTATGGCCCTCCAGGTCTTGGTAAAACCACCCTTTCGGGCATTATTGCAAGAGAAATGGGTGTTAATCTTCGTGTGACTTCGGGTCCGGCAATAGAAAAGCAGGGGGATTTGGTTGCTATTTTAACCTCACTTAATCAGGGTGATGTACTTTTTATTGATGAAATTCACCGCCTTTCGCGTAATGTTGAAGAAATTTTATATCCCGCTATGGAGGATTTTTCGCTTGATATTATTTTGGGTAAAGGTCCTTCGGCGCGCTCTATAAGGCTTGATGTACCTCATTTCACATTGGTAGGTGCCACAACTCGTTCGGGACAGTTAACTGCCCCTTTGCGTGACCGTTTTGGCGTACTTTTAAGATTAGAGCTTTATACCCCCGAGCAGCTAGCGGATATTGTTACACGCTCGGCAGGTATTTTAGGAATACCGATAGAGTCTGACGGCGCTTTGGAAATTGCTTCACGCTCACGCGGTACACCGCGTATTGCAAACCGCTTACTTCGCCGTGTTAGAGATATAGCACAGGTTGAATATGACGGTGTTATTACCGAAGAAGTAGCACAAAAAGCGTTATCAAGATTTGAAATAGACGAATTAGGTCTTGACGATTTTGACCGCAAGATGCTTACAACCATAATTACCAATTATTCGGGCGGACCTGTTGGTCTTGATACCTTGGCGGCGGCTTTGGGCGAAGAAGCGGTTACTATTGAGGATGTTTACGAGCCGTATTTAATGCAGATAGGATTTTTAACAAGAACTGCGCGCGGACGCTGTGTTACTAAGCTTGCTTACGACCATTTGGATATTAATGGCGACTGTGACTGCTCGCAGCAAAAGATATTTTAAAGGAATTTTTTTGATGAGAACTGTTGAAGGATTTAATGATTATGAGCTTATTGATGCCGATTCGGGCGAGCGGCTTGAACGTTGGGGAGATATTATACTAATCCGTCCCGACCCGCAAATTATTTGGTCTACACAGCGCAAGAATCCGCTTTGGTATAATGCTCACGCTAGATATCACCGCTCTAATTCGGGCGGCGGACATTGGGAAACCTATAAAAAGGTGCCTGATGTTTGGGCTATAAAATATGATGATTTAAAGTTCAGACTAAAGCCTATGGGCTTTAAGCATACGGGACTTTTTCCCGAACAGGCGGTTAACTGGACGCTTGCAAAAAAACTTATAGAAAAAGAAAACCGCGAAATTTCGGTGCTTAATTTATTTGCCTACACTGGTGGTGCTACGGTTGCTTGCCTTTCGGCAGGTGCTAGTGTTACCCATGTTGATGCTTCAAAGGGTATGGTACAGTGGGCAAAGGAAAATGCCGTAGCTTCAGGCCTTGAAAATGCCAATGTTCGTTGGCTTGTGGACGATTGCTTAAAGTTTGTAAAACGCGAAATCAGACGCGGTAAAAAGTACGATGCTATTATTATGGACCCGCCTTCGTACGGCAGAGGTCCTAATGGAGAAGTTTGGAAATTAGAGCAACAGCTAGCAGAACTTTTAACCGAAACGGGCAAGCTTTTGTCAGACAATGCTTTGTTTTTCTTCCTTAATTCCTACACAGGCGGTCTTTCGCATACCATTTTAAATTATATGGTAAAGG
The DNA here is from genome assembly GCA_017403265.1 of Clostridia bacterium. Lineage (GTDB taxonomy): Bacteria > Bacillota > Clostridia > Oscillospirales > Acutalibacteraceae > UBA737. Next base: position 7,828 of record JAFQOJ010000018.1, on the reverse strand, counting down.
AATATGCCATAAAGGATAAAAAGGGTGCAATTTACACCGACGAAATAGGTCTTAATATAACCGAAAAGGGCTTTTCAATGCCTTGCGGTAATACAACAGTTTGGATTAGAGATAATGGATAATGGATAATGGATAATATTATTGAAGTAAGAAACGCAGTTTATGAATATGTGGATGAAGATGTGGTTAAAAGAGCGGTAGATAATGTTTCGTTTTCTATTGAAAGGGGAAGCTTTACGGTAATTCTTGGCCATAACGGCTCAGGTAAATCCACCTTAGCTAAGCTTTTAAACGGTCTTTTAAAGCCTACTGATGGCGACATTTTTGTTGACGGCATAAATACCAAAGACGAAGAAACCGAAATTGAAGTAAAGCGTAAAGTTGGTATGGTTTTTCAAAACCCCGATAATCAGCTTGTTGCCTCGGTTGTGGAAGAAGATGTTGCTTTCGGTCCCGAAAACTTAGGACTTCATCCGTCGGTTATTCGCAAGCGTGTTGATGATGCTTTAAATAGTGTTGGTATGTACGAATACCGCGAATCAACACCTCACCGTCTTTCAGGCGGACAAAAGCAAAGAATTGCTATTGCAGGTATTATTGCTATGGAGCCTTCCTGTCTTATTTTGGACGAGCCTACTGCTATGCTTGATCCAAAGGGCAGAAAGGAAATAGTATCAACACTTCGTAAGCTAAATAAAGAAAAGGGCATTACCGTAGTGCTTATAACACACTATATGGAAGAAGCCGAAAAGGCGGACAGGGTAATGGTTATGAATGACGGTGTTATTATAGACGACAATACCCCTAAAGAAATATTTAAAAAGGTTGAAGTTTTAAAATCGGTAGGACTATCAGTTCCCCAAACTACAGAGCTTTTATATGCATTAAAGCAAAACGGCTTTAATATTTCTACCGATGTTTTATCCGTTGAAGAAACAGCGAATGCTATTGCATATTGCTTGGAGGAAGAATAATTGGCAATCTTAGAGGTTCAAAACCTAACTTATACCTACGGCTCTGATGCGATTTTTATAAAGGATGCCGTAAGTGATGTAAGCTTTAGTATAGACGAGGGCGAGATTGTAGGCATAATCGGGCATACAGGCTCGGGTAAATCTACTCTTGTTCAGCATTTGAACGGTCTTTTAAAGCCTACAAACGGTAAAATTTTCATTGAAGACAATAATATATGGGACAACCCTAAAGAAATTCGAAAAATACGTTCTAAGGTGGGTTTGGTTTTTCAGTATCCTGAATATCAGCTTTTTGAAGAAACGGTATTTTCAGATATAGCCTTTGGTCCTAAAAATATGGGACTACAGGGCGAAGAACTTGAAAAACGGGTTATAGAAACCTGCGAAATTATAGGTGTAAAGCAGGAGTATTTGCAAAAATCCCCATTCGATTTATCGGGCGGTGAAAAGCGCAGAGTAGCTATTGCGGGTGTAATGGCTATGCGCCCGAAAATAATTGTTTTTGATGAGCCTACTGCCGGTCTTGACCCAAAGGGCAGACAGGATATTATGGAGATTATTTATAATTACAGAAAGGCTACAAATGCTACTGTAATTATAATATCTCACAGTATGGAGGATATGGCTATACTTGCCGATAAGCTATTGGTAATGAATATGGGCAGCCTTGTAATGTTTGACACTACCGAGAATGTATTTAAAAACGGTGATAAGCTTCGTGAAATGGGGCTTAATGTACCTATTGTTACCCGCATTTTTGATGTGTTAAAACAAAAAGGACTTAATGTACCTGATGATGTATTTACAGTAGAACGTGCGGTAGAGGTACTTAAAAAGCTAAAGGATGGTGAGCGGAATGCTTAGGGATATAACCTTTGGTCAGTATATTGAAACTAAATCACCAATCCATAAAGCCGACCCACGCGTTAAAATGGTACTGCTTATTTTAGTGGTGGTACTTATATTCTTAGCACAGAGTATGTACGGGCTGCTACTATCATTGGCTTTTGTATCTATGGTGGTTTTGGTGACTAAAATACCGCTTAAAACCTATCTTAAAAACCTTAAAGCAGTTTTGCCTATTATATTGCTGACTTCTATAATAAATATGTTCTATGGTGATAATGATAGCGGTGTTTTGCTTGAAGTCTGGAAGCTTACAATCACCTACGGCGGACTTTACAGAGCTGTCTTTATGGCGCTTAGAATTGTGCTTTTAATAATAGTAAGCTCGTCGCTTACCTATACTACAACCCCTAACGACTTAACCGATGGTATAGAGCATCTTTTAAGTCCGTTAAAATTTATAGGTCTTAAAAGCGCGGTGCATACCTTGGCGCTTATGATGACTATTGCGCTAAGGTTTATACCAACCTTGGTTGAAGAAGCCGAAAAAATTATGAATGCCCAAAAGGCAAGGGGAGCCGACCTTGAAAGCGGTAGTATTATAGAGCGTATAAAAGCGCTAATCCCAATTTTAATACCTTTGCTTATTTCTTCGGTAAGGCGAGCTTACGAATTAGCCGAAGCTATGGAATGCCGTTGTTATAACGGCGGCGAAGGTAAAACCCGTATGAAGCAGTTAAAGCTAACATCGGTTGATTTTAAAATTATGGCGGTTACACTTATTTACGGTGTAGCAGTTGTTCTTATTAATATTATTCTTTAAAAAAGGTGGTGCCTTATGAAAAGAATGTTAATTACAATTTCATATGATGGCACCGCATATCACGGTTGGCAGTTCCAACCAAACGCTATAACGGTGCAAAGCGTTATTGAAAATGCTTTATTTGAGCTTTTGAATGAAAAGGTGACAGTAGTGGGGACTTCGCGTACAGATGCAGGGGTTCACGCTAAGGAGTTTACTTTTCATTTAGATTGCGCAGACAATATACCTAAAGCGGCTTTTTTGCGCGGGCTTAATGGTCTATTACCCTATGATATAGCAGTAACCGACGCTAAAGAGATTGCGCCCGATTTTCACGCAAGGTATAATGCTTTGGGTAAAACCTATTGTTACAATATTTATAACAGTAATAAAAAAGACCCTTTTAAGCTTAGGTTTGCTTGGCAAATTGAACGGCCTTTGGATATAGACAAAATGAACGAGTTTGCTAAATCTATTGTAGGTAAACACGATTTTTATGCATTTTCGTCATCGGGTAGAACGGTAGAAAATACCGTTAGAACCGTAAGCGAATGCTATGTTACAAAAAATGGTGACGATGTAAAGCTTTATATCACTGCCGATGGATTTTTATACAATATGGTGCGTATAATTATAGGAACGGCAGTAGCCGTATCAGACGGAAAAATAAATGTTAGCGATATTGAAGATATTTTGAAAAAAAGGGACCGCGCGGCGCTTGGTATGACTGCGCCGCCGCAGGGGTTGTTTTTAGAAAAAGTACACTATTAGGGGGGCTTATGGCACAGTATAAGAAAAACCGACACGGCGGTTTTAATAAAAGACCAAAAATAAATAAAGACCGTTTAAAACGCAGTTATGCTGATGATATTGCAATGTCCCCTTCACGCGACTATAAACCGCGAAAAAATATGAAGGTGGTAAAGGGTAAAAAGCTAGAAACCAAAAGGCGTATGAAAGCATTTTCTTTAGCCGCCTGTGTTATAATCACAGTATTAGTTATTTGTCAGTGGTCTATTCCTGCAGGGTTGCCAGAAACCCTTTCAAATACAATTGCTACGATAGGTTCTGGCAGTTATCCAATATCCTTAGAAAGCTCGAACACCTTAAACGCGGTTTCAAAGGGCTCGTACTATTATGTACTTACAGGCAACGGTATTGAAGCTTATTCTTCGTCGGGTAAGCGGATTTTTACCCATAGTCACGGCTTTGAAAATCCTGTGCTTAAAACCTCAAAAACAAGAGCAATTGTTTTTGGGCAAAACTCTACCGAAGCATTAATTTTTACCCTTAGGGGACTTGAAAGCACAGTAGAAACTAAAGAAAAAATTAAAACTGCGGCAATAGGCGATAACGGTTCTTACGCGCTTGTTACCGCGGCTGACAGTTATGCCGCTAAGGTTAGTGTTTATAAGAAAAACGGTAAGCTTTTGTATGAGTGGTTTTCGTCACAAGACCTTGTTAATAATGTTGCACTGTCTCCGCGCGGAAATAAGGTGGCGGTTTCAACCGTCAGTTCGGCGGTGGGCAGTTATAACTCTAAACTGCTTGTACTAAATTTTAAATCATCTTCTGCTCAGTTTCAAAAAAGTTATGAAAATACCATAGTTTATACTTTGGACAGCTCTTTCACGGGCGGATTTTCGGTACTGACTGATAACGGATACGATTATATTAAGTGGTCTAATTACAAAACAGTGGAATATAAAAACGAATATACTACCGCAATGTTCAGAAGCGGTACGGGCGGTACTGCGGTGGTTTACAACCGTGAAAATGACAAGACCGACAACCGCATAGCTGTATTTTCAAAAAGCGGTAAATTAAAATATGAGCTTAAATTTAAAGGAATTATTACCGATTTTGCACTAAAGGATGGGCATATTTACACCCTTAGTGACGGTAAGGTGCATATTTTGGCTAATGACGGCAGCATTATGCGAACTGCCGATTATGGCTTTGGGGCTGTGAGAATTTGTCCTTTAGGGCATAGCACAGTGGCGATAGTTACAGATAACGCAATAAACAGAATAAAATTAGAACAAGGTGAAAATAAGTGAGTATTATTATTGATTTAGTTTTAATTGCAATTATTGCCTTGGCTGTTATAATTTCAGCCAAGCAGGGATTTGTTCGTACAATTGTAGGTGCGGTAGGCTTTGTGGCTGCTGTGGTAATTGCATTTACCGTAAGCAAGCCTTTAGCAGAAGTTACATATGATAAGCTTATTGAACCGCCTATTGTAAATTCTATAAGCGAAACCGCGTCAGGAACGGTTACAGACACGGTTGACGGAGTATGGAATAATTTGCCTTCACTCATAACCGAAAATTCCGAGCGCTTTGGTTTTACTAAAGAAAGTATTCAAGGGTCGCTTACACAGAGTACCCAAGGCGATGTTAAGGAAACGCTTTTAAGTGTGTCACAAACGGCAATAAAACCCATCTTTGCAGAGCTTGTATCAACCGTTTATGCGGTTATACTTATTATAGTACTTCTTATAGTTGTAAGGTTTTTGGCTAAGCTTTTAAACAAGGCTTTCTCGTTTAGTGTGGTGGGTAAGCTTAATGCCGCTTTGGGCGGTGTTATAGGTCTTGTAAAGGGCTTGGTAATTGCCTTGATTATATGCGAAATTATTGTTTTAGTTGTTTCTCTTACAAAAAATGGTATTTGGATTTTTAATAACGAAAATATTTCAAACACTATTCTTTTTAAATTTTTAACCAACATTATTTAGGAGCCTTAAAAAATGAAACTTTGTTCCAAGTGCAAAAAACGTCCGGCAGTAGTATTTTTATCAGATATATCTAACCCCAATGCAGAGCCAAACGGACTTTGTCTTGTTTGTGCTAAGGAAATGGGACTAAAGCCTGTGGATGATATGCTTAAAAAATTAAATATTTCTGATGATGATATTGAGCAAATGAGCGAGCAATTTATGGATATTATGGCGCTTAATGAAGAAATGGACGATAGCGAGCTTAATGATGAAACCTTTGATTTGGGCACCGCGCCTGCAATGCCATTTATTAATAAGCTTTTCGGCAATTTAAACGGCGGCGGTGAAGCAAAAGAAAAAGATAAAACCGAATCAAAACAAAAGGAAAACGAAAAACCAAAGAAAAAACGACGCAAGTTTATAGAGCAGTATTGCCAGAACCTTACCGAAAAGGCAAAGGACGGCAAAATAGATGTTATCATAGGCAGAGATAAGGAATTATATAGAACTATTCAAATACTCTCCCGCCGTTCAAAAAACAACCCTTGCTTAATTGGTGAACCAGGTGTAGGTAAAACTGCCATTGCCGAAGGCTTGGCTCTGCAAATTGCAAATAAAAAAGCCCCTGCAAGACTGCTTGATAAAGAAATTTATCTTTTAGACCTTACAGGCCTTGTTGCAGGTACTCAGTTTAGGGGTCAGTTTGAAAGCCGAGTAAAAGGTTTAGTTGCAGAAATTAAAGAAGCTGGCAATATAATTCTCTTTATTGATGAAATTCATAACCTTGTAGGTGCGGGAGATTCTGCCGAGGGGTCTATGAATGCCGCAAATATATTAAAGCCTGCATTATCGCGTGGCGAAATTCAGGTAATAGGCGCTACTACCTTTAAGGAATACAGAAAGTATATTGAAAAGGATGCCGCGCTTGAACGCCGTTTCCAACCTGTTACTATTGAAGAACCGTCTATTGCAGAAGCGGAAGAGATTTTAATGGGTGTAAAGGGTTATTACGAGGGCTTCCACAATGTAGTTATCCCTAACGAAATTGTTAAAAAGGCGGTTTTACTTTCCGAAAGATATGTAACTGACCGATATTTGCCCGATAAGGCTATAGACCTTTTGGATGAAGCCTGCGCATGTGCCAGCCTTGCTAATAAGGCTATCGACGAGCTTTATATAGCAAATAAAAAGGTTGCGGAATACTCGGTTAAATTGGAAGAGCTTGAAGCTGATGTAGAAAACCCCGATTATGAAAAGTTAGCAATGGTTAAGTCGGAACTCGAGAAATATAGAGCAAAGTCTGAAGAGCTTTGCACAACTGCGCTTGATAATACCGTAACCGATATGGATATTGCTAAGGTTATTGAGCTTTGGACAGGTATTCCCGCATCTAAAATTCAGGAAAGCGAGCTTAAAAAGTTAGGCTATTTAGAAGAAACTTTAAATGAGCGAATTATAGGTCAAAATGAAGCTACAAAGCTTGTAGCAAGCGCAGTTAAGCGCTCGCGCGTACAAACAAGCAAGCAACACCGACCGGCATCCTTTATATTTGTAGGTCCTACGGGTGTAGGTAAAACCGAGCTTGTAAAGGTGCTTTCAGAACAGCTTTTCAACACCCCTGAAACCTTAATCCGTCTTGATATGTCGGAATTTATGGAAAAGCATTCGGTGTCGCGCATTATTGGTGCGCCTCCAGGATATGTGGGTTATGACGAAGCGGGTCAGCTTACCGAAAAGGTTAGAAGAAAGCCGTATTCGGTAGTGCTTTTTGATGAAATCGAAAAGGCTCATCCCGATGTTTTAAATATTCTTTTACAAATTTTAGACGACGGCAGAGTAACTGATGCGCAGGGCAGAACGGTTAATTTTGAAAATACAGTTATTGTTATGACCTCAAATGCCGGTAGCGAAAATAAGGGCAACCTTTTAGGCTTTGGCAAAACCGAAGGCGATGCTTCAAAGGAAAAGGCTTTAAAGGCTTTGGAAGGCTTCTTGCGTCCTGAATTTATAGCCCGTGTTGACGAAATTGTGGTATTTAACCCACTTAGTACCGAAACACTCACAGGTATTGCCGCGCTTATGCTCCAAGAACTAAAAGATGCTTTAAAGGATAAGCTTATCGACTTTATGTACGATAAAAAGCTTTGTGAATATTTAGCAAAAAAATGCGACTCGGCTAAACGTGGAGCCAGAGACCTTAGAAACCTTATTCGCCGCGAGCTTGAAAATAAAATTGTTGATATTATAGTTGATAAGGGTGAAGGCAGTATAAGTAAAATCACTGCCACCGTTAAAGAGGAAATTATATTAAAAGCAGAATAAAATATAAAAATAACCGTCCCACAGTTTGAACAAGTCCGTTAAAAACGGACAATAGAAAAAACCACCCCCTTATGGTAGAATTAAAGAACTACCATAAGGGGGGATTATTTTTATGTCAAGAGGATATGGACACATTAAGCAATTTGAAAATGAAATATTAGAAAT
>JAFQOJ010000017.1 GCA_017403265.1 Clostridia bacterium | reverse complement strand
ACCGTTTTTATTGAATCAACGCCTACATAACCCCAAACTGCAGTAATTGCGGCAAGATAATTTTCAACATTGTGGTCGCCTAAAATAGCAATTTCATCACGGTGCATTATAGGCGCGTCAATTCCGCGGTAGGACATATGGATAATTCCATCGTCCGCAAGCCAAGCGCCGTTTTTAAGGGGAGTATTCATACTAAAGGAAAGTGACTGACCGCGAACAAAGTCCTTAAAGCCTTCAGTTATGGCGTTATCCTTATTGAGCACTGTGCGCGAAAAAGCGTTTTGGTGAAGAATAATGTTTTTCTTGGCTTCAACATATTCGTCCATATCCTTGTGGACATCTAAATGGTTGGGGGCTACATTGGTAACCACTGCAATATCAGGGCTTTTACGCATAGAAATAAGCTGAAAAGAAGAAAGCTCAACAACAACAAAATCGTCCTTGGTTATGTTTTCAATTTCGGGTAGTAAGGGCGCACCGATATTACCGCCTACGAAAACCTTTTTGCCTTCTGCTTCAAGCATTTTGGCAATAAGTGTAGTGGAGGTGGTTTTTCCGTCAGAACCGGTTACTGCAAATATTGTAGCAGGGCATAAATCGAAAAATACTTCCATTTCGCTTGTAACTGCAATACCCTTTTTGCGAGCGGCATCAAGCTCTTCTAAATGGAAATTCATACCTGGGGTGCGGAAGATTATATCAACCTCTAAATTATCAAGATAGCCATCTCCCAATCGAAGCTCGGCGCCTGCACTTTCTAATTTATCGGCAATTTCGCCTAACATCTCGCGGCTTCTGCGGTCGCAAGCAAAAACTCTAGCACCCTTATTTAAAAAGTTCATAATAAGCGGAGTGTTACTAACACCAACACCGCACATAGCGATTTTTTTGCCCTTTATCTGTTCAAAAAATTGTACGCAATCCAAACTAATTACCCCCAATTTTATATTAAATATATCTATCTTTATATTATACTTAATTTAAAATAAAATATCAATGCTTTTTGGTGGGTAAATTATATTATTTTTTATATTGCACTTGCATATCAATATATTGTTAGGGTGTGATTTTATGAATTTTATAAATTGCAGTAATGAAAGAGTTTCGGTACTGATGCGCAAAGCCGCAATTTTTTGGAGTGAAAATATAGCTGAACATATAGCTTCGCTTTTAAGGTCGGTCCCCGGCACTACTGTAGTTTTAGAAGATTTTTTTAAAGAAGAATTAAAGGGATATTACCAAAAATTTATAAGTTTTAATGAAAACTTTAAAAAAGGAGAGCGGCCATTAGCTTATTATCAGGAGTTTTTGCGTGTGAATTCGGGATTTATAAATTTGCTCGAACGCATAAAATTTGAAGCACTCTCAGGCTATCCTGTAATGCAGCAATCCATTTTTCATTACATATACGAAAGCCGCTACACAAACACAATTTTTACGGCTAAAAATACGGTGGGCAATGTACTTATTACTAATTATTTTCCACCCTTTTTAAATAACGGTTTCAGTTGCTTTTATAACCAAATGTATTTTTGGAGTATTATAGGCGCTATGCATCCGTCATTGCTTTTAAACAACAATGCTTTTTATAATGCGTTAAATGGCTATTCTAAGGAATTCTTAACCGAGGTTTGTAATAAATTTAATAATATAAATTTTAATCTTTCTTCTTTAAAAAGGCCTGTGAAAAGGAAGCCTTTGGCTGAAATTTTTGAAGATTTTTGTATTTCTAATATTGAGTATTTGGAATTTTTAAAAGCGGTAAAGCAAAGCAGTCCCAAAATTTTTATATCGCCTAATTTAACACGCCTGCCAGAGAGTTTTTACTCGGCGGTAGACCACCAAATAAACGAGCATAGTTTGGTTGAAGAGATAAACTCAAATATCGAAAAATATTTAAAATAACAAAGACTCAGGTTACCCTGAGTCTTTTAAACTATTTATTAACTTTTTCATTAATTTGCTTTGCGGCATCGGCTAAATAACGGTTATCGTACATTTCAAAATTACCGTTATCTACCATCTTAGCAACGCTTATATCAATAGGCATTTTGCCAAGTAAATCTATATTTAATTCTTCGGCAATACTGTCTGAGCCACTGCCGAAAATCTTAAATTCTTCGCCACATTCGGGGCAAACAACATAGCTCATATTTTCAACAAGACCGAGTACGGGAATCTTCATCATATCCGCCATATTATAAGCCTTTTTAACTATCATAGAAACTAAGTCTTGCGGGGAGGTTACTATAACAATACCGTCAAGCGGTAGGCTTTGGAAAACGGTAAGCGGTACATCGCCTGTGCCGGGAGGGCAGTCTACAAATAAATAGTCCAGGTCACCCCATACAACATCGTGCCAGAATTGTTTTACCGCACCTGCAATTACCGGACCGCGCCATAAAACAGGGGATTCCTTATCTTCGAGTAACAAATTTATAGACATAAGCTTAATGCCTGTTTTGGTTTCAGTTGGTAAAATACCAATTTCGTTTTGCATAGCACGGCTATTTATACCAAAGGTTTTAGGGATTGAAGGGCCTGTAATATCGGCGTCCAAAATACCTACCTTATAGCCCATTTTTTGCATAAGTACCGCAAGGGACGAAGTGACGAGTGATTTACCTACACCGCCCTTACCGCTTACAACACCGATAACGTGCTTAATATTGTTGTATTCGCCTGTTGGCTCTAAAAGGCTTTGCTGTTCTCTAGAACCACAGTTTTGTGCACAAGAGCTGCAGTTGCCCGAACAACCGTTTGTTTTATCTGACATTTTTAAAACTCCTAAATAAAAATTTAACAATACTATTATACCGCGAAATTAAAAAAATGCAAGGAGGTAAAACAAATTTTACTGATTATTAAAGAAATCGTACTGATTAGCTATTGCCGACCATGTAGCAGGGCCTACTGCGCCCGATACGGGAAGAGAAAAAAGGCGCTGAAATTCTCTTACGGCATTTTCGGTTTGTTCACCAAAATAGCCTGTAACCGAAACTGATGGTACTTCGGGTATGTTTTGGGATATCAGTGATAAATAGGTTTGCAAATCACGTACATTTTCGCTTCGCATACCCTCTGTTAAGAAAAATCCAGGGTATAATTTAGCGTTTGTGCCTTGATAGCCCTGAGGTAAAGAGGCTACGGTTTCGGTGTAAATGCGGCTAATTGTATTCCAAGTATCGTCATCTACTATACCTGTTACGGGCAAACCGTAAAACTCTTGAAAACGCTCTACTGCCGCTACGGTTTCGCTTCCGTAATAAGCACTACGCGGCACAGGCTCTAAGGCACTGTTGAAATAGGCGATAATACTTAAATAATACTGTATTGTGGTAACGGGTATACCGCTGTCACCTTCGCTTACCTGATTTTGAAAGGGGACGGTAGCTTCTGCAATTGTGATACCTTCACTTACAAGGTCTGAAAGGCTTTTAACCCCGTTGTAATATTGTTTTATTCTATACCAAGTTGCTTTGTCCACTTCACCGTTTACGGTAAGGTTAAATATTTCTTGGAATTTACGAACCGCCGCTTCAGTGTCTAATCCAAAAATTCCGTTTACTTCTTCTATTCGCGGTATGGCTGGGTAGTTGCGCGCTATTCGGTTTAGCTCGGTTTGAATTATTTGCACATTGTTGCCTGAATCTCCCACGCGCAAGGGAACACCCGGATAAGATTCTTCGGTAAAGCCTACGGGCGCGTCATTTACAATACCTATATCATTGCCATAATAGTTTTGCAAAATTGAAAACGGAGTTCTGCCGCTTTCGGCAAGGCTTACAGTACCCCATTGAGAAAGTCCCTCACAAGTAGATGTGGTGCCGTTGCAAAAGGCGGCAAAAAGTGGCTCGATACTACCTTGACGGACTATATAGTCGTTAAAAATTTCATCTACTATGTAACCTATATTTTCAAAAATTTCTCGGTTTTCTACAAAGGCCTGGTCGTACTGAGTGGTGTTTGTAATATCAAAATCATACCCGCGCGAGCGGTAGTATTCGGTATAAACGCGGTTTAGCGCATAGGAAATAATGGCATAAATATTAGCGCGTAAGGCATTTTCAGGCCAAGTAGGGTATATTTCGCTTGACGCTACATTTTTAATGTAGTCTGTAAAGGGAACTGTAACATTTTTAGCATTACTGCCTGGCGCGCCTAAATGTACCGTTATGGTTTCGGGAATTACGGGATATAAAATTTCGGGCATACTATCACCTTACAAATTATATTTTTGTGCTTCGTCAAAAATCCGTGGTCCTTTATCTTGGCCTGCGGTTTCTTCCAAAATTAAATTTGATTGCTGTAAAGAAGTTACATTACTGAAAACAGGAATATTAAGATGTATGTTTTTAACATATCCGTCTGCTTCAATTAACATATTGTAAAGCGAATAGGGTAAAACGGTATTGGTTTCATCTAAGGATAAAGCACGTTCGGGGGTGGGCAAATAAAAGGTTTTAGTCCGTCCGCTGTTATCGGTAAGGTCGCGGTCAATTATCTGCATATCGTTATTATAATCACCCGTAAAAATTGTTACTCTGGCATTGTTTATGGGGTAAAGCTCGCGAATGGCGGTTACTATTCCTATAAGACTGCCTGTGCTTGTGCTTTGGGGCGGTGTTGGTGGAGAATCGGTTGTTATTTCAGGCTCGGCAACAGACATCTCGACAACAGGTGTCGAGGTAGGATTACTTCCCTTTACCGAGTTATACATTTTAAGCATTTGCGCCTTATAATTTTCTAATAAATTTTTATCCAAAAAAATCACCTCTTACTATTTTATGTAAAAGGTGTAAAAAGGTTAAATTTTGGTTGAAATATAATGTAATAAAGGGTATAATGACAAAAAAGGAGTGTTTTTTATGGTAATTCTTAAAAACGAAATTTTATATGTTGAAATAGAAGAAAAGGGTGCCGAAGTACGCAAGCTTTTGTGTGACGGTAAAAACCGCGTTTGGACCGCCGACCCAGAGTATTGGGGTGATGTATCACCTGTGCTTTTCCCAATTTGCAGCCGCTTGCGTGAGGGTTACTTTACCTATAACGAAAAAGAATATTATATGGATATGCACGGTTTTGTTAAAGACACTGTTGCCGAAGTAGAGTGCGCTACAGATTTATCTGCCACCTTTGTTTTTAAGGATACCGAAGAAACCTTAAAGCAATACCCTTGGAATTTTGAGTTCAGGGTTACATACACCATTCGCGGCAACTGTCTTGATACCGCTTATGAAATTAAAAACACCTCCGAGTGTACAATGTACTATTCGGTAGGCGCTCACGAAAGTTATTATTGCGAGGGCGGTATAGAGGATTACGATATTATATTTGAACATAAGGAAACGCTTTATAATGTTACATATAAGGATAAAAGTGTACCGTGTACAAGAAACATTATGTTAAAGGATAGTAATGTTTTACCCCTTTATGAGCATTATTTTAATATAGATTCTATTATATTTAAGGATGTTAAATCCCGATATGCAACACTTCGTAATCGTAAAACGGGCGAAACCGCTTCAATTAAGTATGAAGGCTTTGATTATTTGCTTTTATGGCATAAGCCGGGCGCCCCGTATATTTGTTTTGAACCATGGGCAGGTATTTGCTCTTCTAACGGCGGTGTTACAGATATTACCAAAAAGGAAGGTATATTAAAGCTAGAAGCAGGCGATAAGAAGATATTTAATCACAGCGTATTTTATGAGAATTAAAATAAAAGCCACTCATACGAGTGGCTTTTATTAATCTTCATAGTGTTCTTTAATCCATTGCGATGCAAGATAAATATCGGCTTCGTCGTGAATATCCAACGCTTCGCATATAGGATAGTTCATAATTTTATTGCCCATAAAATCCCAAGGTGGTTGTCCCATATTTCCCGATAATATGTTTTCTACATTAAGTACCCAAAAGTTGTGAGCCAAGAAAACGCAGGAGGGTAGGTCTTGTCTGTTGGTGGAAATTTTGCCTGTAACACCTTTTTCATACATAGAAAGTGTTCCGTCAGGATTTACTGATTTAGCCCTAAGCGGATGAAATTCACTTTTCTCAAAGGTGGGAACAACCGCTGTTACAGATGGGTCGTTTTTCATAATCCTTACACAGTCATCTATCCACTTTGATTTAACCGTAACATTGTTGGCTAATAAAACCACCAATATATCGGGCAAATCGTTTTTTTGCTTCATTATTTCCAAAGCGTGTAAAATGCAGTCAATGTGCTGAGCTTGGGGAGTGGCTAATTCTGCTGGGCGTACAATTCTTTCAAAGCCAAACTTTTCGGCTGTTGAAAGAACTTTTTCCCCATCGCTTGAACAATAGTAAGTAGTAATTTCTTTGGATTTTTTTGCAGCATTTGCAGGATAAAAAAGTGTGGGAAAGCCGCAAATTTCAAGGGTGTTTTTATCCCTTAAAGTTGAATTCCCTTTTCCTGTAAGTAATGCAGTTACTTTCATTTTTTCTTTCTCCTATTAAGTATTTTACTCAAAATTTTACGCACCTTTAATAGAAAATTAAAGGGGAAACGCTTTAAAATTTTGGTTTTCTTTTTAAGCTTTTTGTTTTTTTCTTTTAATTCACGGTTTTTTTCTTTAAGCTTTTTATTGCTCGCTTTAAAATTACGATTTGCTTCCTTTAGTTCATTGATTCGCTTTTTAAGAGCAGCAACATTTTTATTAGCTCTTGAAAGCCGAGCTCTCAAATCCCAAATTATAGGTTTAAGTTCTAAAATACGTTCTAAGCGTTTTTCGCTTTGTCTTTCTAAGGTTAGGCACTTATTTTTGAAGGTGCTGAGTTTTTCAGTGGGAACAAAATTTTGCGATATATAATTAATATGCTCTGAGTATGCTGAAAGCGGCAATTCGATAAAATTGTTCTTACGCATATTGCATAAAATTGCAACATTAGAGTTGTCTACCTTATGAATGAAAATTTTAGAACCCCAAATATCAATATTGCCTAAATTCTGATTGAAATCTTTGAGCATAGCACCGTATTTGCCTATAAGATAATACTCGGCACATTCGTTTAAGGTTAGAGCACCGCCTTGCTCTAAAAATCTTTCGCAAATATTTTTAATTATATTTGAACCCTTTTGCGCACCAAATATTGCGTTGCTGATGCGGTTGCTTGCCTCAAAACTGAAAAATGCATCTGAATAGGTAAACTTATTAAGAGTATAGTTAAAAACAAAATCTCCGTTAAGTGCGATACCGCCATTTTCATATATCATTTTTGCAGTATAATATGCAGAAAGCTTATCGAATTCAGCATTATCGTAAAGCTTTTGTGTTATAGGATTTTCCGAAAAGTCACAATTGCTTTCGTCTACAATAACAATATTTTGTTCGCCCCAAAGTACTCGGTTTAAATATTTTTGTTTTAAAGCAATTTTTTCTTCGTCATTTTTGTTGAAAGCGGATATAAAGATATTTTCGGGGATGCATTTTTCCTTTTTACTTAAAATTTCATCAATGGTTCTTAGTATATAGGATGGAATATTTTCTCTTACTTGGTCGCGCAATAAATCTTTGCGATAGTTTTGTATAAAATCATATACTTGGTCATAAAAGGAATCAATATTCATAGTCGCCAGTCTTGAAATACTTCTGGCTATTTGATAATCTCGGTAAATGGGGTTTGTATTATCAATAGCCATTTTTTCGGCTTTTAGTGCATCGAGCTGGCGTATGTCGGCAATTTTATTGGTTATAGAGTCCTCTCTGTCACGCAGATAATAGTACAAGCCTTCTTTTAGAATGCTTACCTTGTCCAAATATGAAAGCATGGGGTTTATAACAGGAATATCTTCATACCACATATTTAAAAATTTAATATTTTCTATTAAAAATTCCCTGTCGTAAACTTTAGACCAAAAAGATGCAGCCATATCAAGTATTAGAGATTTTATACTGGTATCGGAGGGCTTTTTGCCTGCAGTTACGGTGCCGTCACTTTGAACGTGATTTACGCAGAAGGCAACCGCTTTTGTATCCTCATACAATAAGGCTTCAAGACATTTGCGGCAATAATTACAGTCTATATAGTCGTCAGAATCTACAAAGCCTACATATTTGCCCTTCGCGTATTTTAATCCATACTCACGCGCGCTGGAAAGACCGCCGTTTTTCTTTTTAAGGGGGATTATTTTTTGGGGGAATAGAGCTGCGTATTCGTCAATAATTTGTTGAGAATTATCAGGTGAGCCATCATTTACAACAATAATTTCAATATTATCTACTGTTTGGAAAACAATAGAATTCAAACAACGGCGAAGGTATTTTTCAACATTGTACACAGGCACAATTATCGACATATACGGTGATTCAAGCTTGGATAACTTTTGGTTTATAATTTCTAATTTTTGTTCATAGGGTACAACCGCATCGCTCGAAGCTTCGTTTTCTTCTAAGTCTTGCTCAGCGGTATTTTCCGGCTCGCAATATAACGGGTCGTATAAATAACTGTCGCTGGTATCAAACAGCGGTGAATTATCAGCCTTAATATTGGGGTTGTCGTTAACGTACTGTATAGCTAATTGTAATTCTTTATTGCAACAGGGGAAATAAAGATTTTTGTTATTCTGGTTAAAAAGGGCTACGCTTTTCTTGAAAAAGCTAAGCATTTTTGGATTATCTAAGTAAGGTACCTTACCAACTAAAAGGCGTTTTAACAAAAAAGCCTTGGGGCGCATACCGTAAAGCAAAAACGGGGTTAGGGTTGCGCTGGAGCCAAATGATATTAGAACCTTGTCCGATACATCATTATTAAGCAATATAATTTCCCACGGGATGTTTTGCTGTTCCATTACTTTGAAGCCTAATTTTTCAAAGCGGTTAATTGGATTTCTAGGGTGGCGCTTAACAATAATGTTGTCTTTACCTACAATATTTGCAATTTCTAAAAAAACATCTAAATCGTTAGTGGTGCGAGAATCGGCAGTAAAAGATTCTTCGAAAAATATAAATTTTTCCGAAGGTATATCACAACTGCCAAAAATACGAATCAGAAAATTCTTAATGTTGTTGTCTTTGAGAATATTATTAGGTATTTGGTAACGCGGAAATCTTTTGATTTTGCCGCTGTAAATTCTCGGCTCGTGTAACCACATATCAGCAATACGTTTAGAGAACGAATTATTTCCGTAAATTTTATTGTGGTCAATGAAATCTTTTTCGGTGGCGCTCAAATCCAAAATATAGGAAGAAGTGCCTTCATCTATAAAGTGTACCATTGGAGTCATACCGTATTTTAATAGCTTGTAGTAGAACATTTTGGAAGCCATTGAATCAATATTTATCCAAAGGTCGGTATAAGTATGAGCAAGGTCAATCTCGGGCAAGTAAGAGCCTGCATCGAGTGCGATTTGTTCGCGTTCTTCTGGCTTTGTTCCTTGCCAAAGCTGTGTGATTTTTTCTTTTACCTTTATGGTGTAAACATTTTCAAAAGGACCTTCTTTTTCAAGAATTTCTTTTGCTTTAGAAAAATCAGAGCTATCAGTTAAAACAATATCAACAGGAGCATGCTTGTCGTAGTTGAGAAAAATGCAAAGAGTGCTAAAAAGATGAAATAGGGTTTCGCAAAATACAATGCTACGTCTGTGTGTTGGGGTGTCATTGTTTAACAGTTCTTTTATGTTAGATAAATCTTTCATTTATGAAACTCCTTTTGTAAAAGCTGCGGTTAGTAGTATGAACGCTACATAATACTAATGTACAGCGGGGCGGATTTATTGCATTATTTTAAAAATTTTTTTAAAATAAAAAATCCACTAAAATATGGGCATAAATAACGCATTGTAATACACAATATTACATCTATCATTATATTGGTATGGGGGACTTTTGTCAATACAATAAATTATAACAAGCTTAGACGAAATATTTGATTTTTTTTGGCTAAAAAGTATATAAAAACGACACACCCTTTTTTTGAGTGTGCCGTAAAATGATTTATTTTGCTTTTGATTCACAGTATAAACATCTGTAAATGCGGTTTTCTTTGTCGGTCAGCTTAAATATTTGGGGTAGTTCCTGTTCGGTTGTGGTAATGCAACGCGGGTTTTTACAGGTGATTACATTGGTAAGCTTTTCGGGTAAAGCAATACGCTTCTTTTCAACCGTTTTGCTGTTTTTAATTATGTTTACGGTTACATCAGGGTCAATATAGCCCAAAATATCGGTATTAAGTACGATGTCTGCATCTATTTTTATGATATCCTTTTTCCCCATTTTTCTGCTCGGAGTGTTTTTAATAAGTGCTACCGAGCATTCAAGCTTATCAAGCTCTAAAAGGGAATAAATTTTCATGCCAAGGCCTGCGGTAATGTGGTCTATTACTATACCGTTTTTAATTTCGTCAATAGTCATTATTCTACCCCCAAAAGCATTAAAATTAATGCCATACGCATATATTTTCCGTTTAAAACCTGTTTGAAATAGCAAGCGCGCGGGTCGTTATCAATAGCTACGCTTATTTCGTTAACACGCGGTAAAGGATGAAGAATAGATAAGTCTTGCTTAGCATTAGCAAGCTTTTCTGTAGTTAAAATGTAGCTGTCTTTAAGCCTTAAGTATTCTTCTTCGTTAAAGAAACGCTCTCTTTGAACGCGTGTCATATAAAGAATGTCAAGATCACTCATAGCGGCTTCCAAATCGGTAGTTTCAACTACTTCAAAGTTATCCTTTTTGAGCGATTCTCTAATATATTCGGGAATGCGAAGTTCGGTTGGAGAGATAAGCACAAACTTAACATTTTTGTATCTCCTGAGTGCATTTATAAGCGAATGTACCGTTCTGCCAAACTTTAAGTCGCCGCAAAGACCAACTGTAAGGTTATCAAAGCTACCTTTTTCGCGCTTAATGGTTAAAAGGTCGGCTAAGGTTTGGGTGGGGTGGTTGTGTCCGCCGTCACCCGCATTAATAACAGGAATGCTTGCGTTCATTGAAGCTACCAGCGGTGCGCCTTCTTTGGGGTGGCGCATTGCAATAATATCGGCATAGCAAGAAACGGTTTTTGCGGTATCTGCTATACTTTCACCCTTTGCAGCAGAGCTGCTTTGCGCCTCAGAAAAGCCTAAAACATTTCCACCGAGTTCATACATAGCGGCTTCAAAGCTTAAGCGTGTACGGGTTGAAGGCTCGAAAAACAGTGTTGCAAGTTTTTTGCCACGGCATTTGTCAGCATATTTTTTTGGATTGTCAATGATATCGTTTGCGGTTGCAATTAAGCTGTCAATTTCTTGTAAAGAAAGCTCGGCAATATCTATTAAACTTCTCATTTTAAAAATCCTTTCAGATTATTCCTTTGCGCCATTAATAGCGAGATAGGCTTTAATGCGGTCAACATTTTCGCGGTTTTTCTCGTCTTCTTCTAAGTATTCAATAATATCGTAAACATCTACTACCGAGTATACAGGGAATCCGAATTCTTCGCCTACTTCTGCCATAGCGCTCTTATCGGTTTTGCCTTTTTCCTTGCGGTCTACCATAACAAAGGTTGCAGCAACCTTTGTGCCTTCAAGATTTGAAAGAATTTCCATACTTTCTCTAATAGCGGTACCTGCCGTGATAACGTCTTCAACAATAACTATTTCTTCATTTGCTTGTGGCTTGTAGCCAACAAACACACCGCCTTCGCCGTGGTCCTTTTCTTCTTTACGGTTAAAGAAGAAGGGAACATCAAGGCCGTTTTTAGCAAGAGCTACTGCTACCGATACAGCAATCGGGATACCCTTATAAGCGGGACCGTAAAGTACAGTCTTTTTGTTGCCGATTTTTTCAAAGTAAGCCTTAGCGTAAAATTCGCCTAATTTGCAAATTTGTTCGCCAGTTTTAATATCGCCTGCATTTATAAAATAAGGGATTTTTCTGCCTGACTTAGCGGTAAAATCACCAAACTTTAAAACACCTGCGCCTTCTAAAAATTCAATAAACTCTCTCTTATAAGCTTCCATCTTTATTCTCCTTAAATTACGAATTACGCATTATGAATTATGAATTATCCAATAAACTCTTTACAACAGCGCTTATATGCTGCAACGGGGTCTTCGGCTGCAGTAATGGGTCTGCCTACTACTATGTAGTCACTGCCGATTTTTTTGGCTTCACTTGGTGTCATAACACGCTTTTGGTCGCCAATATCGCCGTCAGCAAAGCGTACACCCGGTGTAACGGTTAAAAATTCCTTGCCGCAGGTTTCGTGTACCTTGCCGGCTTCAAGCGGTGAACAAACAACGCCGTCAAGCCCTGCGATTTTTGCATTATTAGCGTAGTGCATAACAACCTTGTCGATAGGTTCTTTAATCAAAAGGTCGTTTTCCATACGTTCTTGGTCGGTGGAAGTAAGCTGAGTTACTGCTATTAAAAGCGGTCTTGTACCGTCAGGTCTTGTAAGCCCTTCCAAAGCGGCTTCCATCATAGAAATAGTACCGCCTGCGTGAAGGTTGGTCATATCAACATCTAAGCGTGATAAAACTGCCATAGACTTTTTAACTGTATTGGGGATATCGTGAAGTTTTAAGTCGAGGAATATTTTGTGGCCTCTTTCCTTAATTTCTCTTACAATTTCGGGACCTTCGGCATAAAAAAGCTCCATACCGATTTTTACAAACGGTTTTACATCTGTGAATTTGTCTAAAAAGTTTATTGTTGCCTCTTTGCTTGCAAAGTCGCAAGCGATGATTACGTCCTTACCCATTATGAGCGCCTCCTATAATTTCAGTTAAACTGTTTATTCCGTATTTTTGCATTGCTTTAGGGAGATTGTTTATTATATCTCTGCAAGCGAAGGGCGATACAAGGTTTGCGGCACCAACCTGTACTGCGGTAGCGCCTGCAAGCATCATTTCTATTACATCCTCAGCGGTAGAAATACCGCCCATACCGATAATCGGTATTTTAACTGCATCGTAAACCTGATAAACCATTCTAAGTGCTACAGGCTTAATTGCAGGACCTGAAAATCCACCCATTTTATTGGCTAAAATAGGCTTTTTGGTTTTCAAGTCAATTCTCATACCGAGTAAGGTATTTATAAGGCTTACACCGTCTGCGCCTTCGGCTTCGCAAGCCTTTGCAATCTGGGCAATGTCGGTGACATTGGGTGAAAGCTTTATAAATACAGGCTTACTCGTAACCTTTTTAACCGCCTTTGTTACTTCGGCAGCATTTTTGGCGCTTGTACCAAATGCTAAACCGCCACCGTGAACATTAGGGCAGGATATATTTACTTCAAACCAACCTATCTGCTCTTGGTCATTTAATTTTTTGCAGGTATAAGCGTAGTCTTCAATTGAAAAACCGCTTACATTTGCCATAACAGGCTTATTAAAACATTCTTTAAGCTTGGGTAACTCTTCGCTTATAACACGCTCAACACCTGGATTTTGAAGTCCTACAGAATTTAACATACCTTCTGGGCATTCGGCAATACGGGGTGTGGGGTTTCCAAAACGCTCATCGCGTGTAGTACCCTTAAAAGAAAAGGTGCCAAGGCAGTTTATATCATAAAGTGATGCGAATTCATAACCGAAACCAAAGGTTCCGCTTGCGGGGATAACGGGGTTATCCATTTTAATTCCTGAAAGGATTACGCTTGTATCTACCATACTATTTCCTCCCTATAAAGCACAGGACCGTCTTTACAAATACGCTTGTTGCCGTACTTTGTTTTACAACTGCAGCCCATACAAGCACCAAAGCCGCAACCCATTCTTTCTTCAAAGCTATACTGACCGCTTGTTATTGCTTTCTTTTCAATTGCCTTAAACATTGGCATGGGTCCGCAGGTGAAGAAGTAGGAATACTCTATATCCATAGCATCGGTAACAAAGCCTTTTACACCGTAAGAGCCGTCAACAGTAGTTACAATAACCTTTGCGCCTAACTGCTTGAAGGCATCCTCGTAAAAGATTTCTTCCTTTTTGTTAAAGCCTAATATAACTGTGGGTGTTTTACCCATTTTCAAAAGCTCTTTACAAAGATTGTAAAGGGGTGGAATACCAACACCGCCACCGATAAGCAACGGCTTATCACCACTCTTTTCGGGGTTAAAGCCATTGCCAAGGCCTACAAGCATATCAAGCTTTTCGCCTGCTTTCATTTTGGACATTTGCTCGGTGCCGTCGCCTACGACTTTGTAAATTAAGGTTATGGTTTCTTCATTATAGTCACATACCGATATAGGACGGCGTAAAAATTTACCTTCTAGCTTAATATTTACAAACTGTCCGGGTGCTAAAGCGAAGAAGTATCGCCTGCAAGCACCATACTGTAAACATCAGGAGCAATTTTAAAATTGTAAAGAATTTCATAAATTCCTTGTGTTGTCATAAGTTATCACCTAATTAGTAATGATGTATATTTAAATCGTTTTGCAGGGCAAAACACATTTAATTACGAATTATGCATTCCGAATTAGTTATGCATCAATAGTAGAAATTGTAAGTGTTGTTTCTTCCAATACATCCAAAAGCACTTTTACTGTATCAAGTGCAGTAAAGATAGTGACATTATTTTCGGTAGCATAACTTCTAATCTTAAAGCCATCTGTAGCAGTACCGCTTGACTCGATATCACGTGTGTTAATTACATAAGCAATATGACCTTGGCGTAATGCATCGTGGATTTCGTCAGGGTCTTCTTCGATTTTCTTAAGCACACGGGTGTTGATACCGTTTGCTTTTAAGAATTTAGCAGTACCCGATGTAGCCTCGATATTAAAGCCTAAGTTGTAGAAACGGCGAATAAGCGGTAAAGCTTCTTCCTTGTCCTTGTCGCTTATTGTTGCAAATACAGTACCGTAGTTTTGTACACGCATACCCGAAGCCTGTAAAGCCTTAGAAAGTGCGCGGTTAAGCTTATCGTCGTATCCGATAGCTTCACCTGTAGACTTCATTTCAGGGGAGAGATAAGCATCAAGACCGCGAATTTTATTGAAAGAGAATACCGGTACTTTAACATACCAACGGTCTTTTTCTTGGGGGTAGATATCGAAAATACCCTGTTCCTTTAAGGATTTGCCGAGAATAACCTCGGTAGCAATATCTGCAAGGCTATAGCCCGTTGCTTTTGAAAGGAAAGGAACTGTTCTTGAAGAACGCGGGTTAACTTCGATAATAAACACATTTTCGTCCTTATCAACAATAAACTGTATGTTGTAAAGACCTACAATGCCGATACCAAGACCTAATTTCTTTGCGTACTGTAAAATGATACCTTTAACCTTGTTAGAAATGCTGAATGTGGGGTAAACGCTTATAGAGTCACCTGAGTGTACGCCTGTACGCTCAACTAATTCCATAATACCGGGGATAAATACATTTCTGCCATCGCAGATAGCGTCAACTTCAACTTCCTTACCTTGGATATACTTATCAACTAAAACAGGGCGGTCTTCATCAATTTCAACCGCAGTTTTAAGGTAGTGCTTTAACTGTTCTTCGTCGGCAACAATTTGCATAGCGCGGCCACCCAAAACAAATGACGGGCGTACAAGCACAGGGTAGCCGATTTCTTTAGCAGCGGCAATACCGTCTTCAATTTTGGTAACAGCTTTACCTTTTGGTTGCGGAATATTAAGCTCGTGAAGAATTTTTTCAAAGCTGTCGCGGTTTTCGGCGCGCTCAATAGCGTCACAGTCGGTGCCGATAATCTTAACACCGCGGTCTCTTAGCGGCTCTGCAAGGTTTATAGCGGTCTGACCGCCCAAAGAAGCAATAACACCTTCGGGCTTTTCAAACTCGATAATGTTCATAACATCTTCAGGTGTTAACGGCTCAAAATAAAGCTTGTCAGCTGTTGTATAGTCGGTAGAAACGGTTTCGGGATTGTTGTTTATAATAATTGCTTCATAGCCCGAATTTTTAATGGTGGTAACGGCGTGTACGGTAGAGTAGTCAAACTCAACACCCTGACCTATACGGATAGGACCTGCGCCCAAAACAACAATTTTCTTTTTATCGGTAAGAATTGAAGCATTTTCATCGTGATAAGAAGAATAGAAGTATGGAATATATGCGTTTGTGTGACAGGTATCAACCATTTTGTAAACGGGGTAAACATTATTTTCGCTGCGGAAGTTATAAACCTTAAGTTCGTCACAGTCCCACATTCTTGCAATATATTTATCCGAAAAGCCCATTTTCTTAGCATCTTTTAAGGTTGCAAGGTCGAATTTATTCTCTTTTAGGGTTCTTTCCATTTCGATAATGCGTTTAATAGCTTCAAGGAAGAATGCGGTAATCTTTGTAATTTCGTGAATTTCTTCTACAGTAACACCGCGGTAAAGAAGCTCGGCAATAGCGAAAAGGTTATCATCCCTAAGCTCGCTGATATAGGCACGAAGCTCGTCATCGGTCATATTGTCAAACTTATGGTGATAAAGGTGAGCGATACCGATTTCAAGAGAACGTATGCCTTTTAAAAGGCTTTCTTCTAAAGTGGTACCAATACCCATAACTTCACCTGTAGCCTTCATCTGTGTGCCTAAAATGTTAGAAGCTGTGGTGAACTTATCAAATGGGAAACGTGGGAATTTTGTAATAACATAATCAAGTCTTGGCTCGAATGCGGCATTGGTGTTGGCTATAGCGATTTCTTCCAAGGTCATACCAACCGCAATTTTGGCGGTAACGCGAGCTATCGGGTAACCACTGGCTTTTGATGCAAGCGCCGAAGAACGCGAAACGCGGGGGTTAACTTCAATTAAATAATATTGTGAGGAGTTAGGGTCGAGCGCAAACTGAACGTTACAACCGCCTTCTATCTTTAACTCGCGGATAATTTTAATGGCGCTGTCGTTAAGCATTTTAAGGTCATGGTCATTAAGCGTCATAATAGGAGCTACAACAATAGAGTCGCCTGTGTGAACACCTACAGGGTCAATATTTTCCATACCGCATATGGTTATGGCATTATCTTTACTGTCACGCATAACCTCAAACTCAATTTCCTTATAGCCCTTAACACTTTTTTCAATAAGAACCTGATGAACGGGGGAGAGCTTGAATGCATTAAGACCGATTTCAATAAGCTCTTGCTCGTTGTATGCAAATCCGCCGCCTGTACCGCCCAAGGTGAATGCAGGACGAAGTACAACGGGGTAGCCAATTTCTTTTGCAGCCTTTTTGGCTTCTTCTAAGGAATAGGTGATTTGTGACGGGATGGTAGGCTCGCCAATAGATTCGCAAAGCTCTTTAAATAACTCGCGGTCTTCAGCGCGTTCAATACTCTTGCTGCTTGTACCTAAAAGCTCAACACCGCATTCCTTTAAAATGCCTTTTTCCTCAAGCTGCATAGCAAGGTTAAGACCTGTTTGTCCACCAATGCCGGGAACAATAGCGTCGGGTCTTTCGTATCTTATAACCTTTGCTATAAATTCAAGGGTTAAAGGCTCCATATAAACCTTATCAGCAATGGTGGTGTCGGTCATAATGGTAGCAGGGTTAGAGTTACAAAGTACAACCTCATAGCCTTCTTCCTTTAAAGCAAGGCATGCCTGTGTGCCTGCGTAGTCGAACTCGGCAGCCTGACCTATAACAATAGGACCAGAGCCTATAATTAAAATCTTTTTTAAGTCTTTTCTTTTAGCCATACTTATTACTCCTTAATATATTTGATTTCATTATTTACTACGGTTAGTTTACATTCACCGTAAAGCTCGCAGTTTTCAAAGGGGGTTGCACTGCCTTTCGATAAAAATTCGTTTGTGTCTACAGTGAACTTTTTATCTAAATCCCATACTGTGTAGCCGCTAGGCTTAATGCCAAAACGCTCACGCGGGTTTATAGCCATAATTTCTATAAGCTTTTCCAGAGTTATTATTCCCGTTTTAACAAGGTGGGTATACATAACTGAAAAGGCGGTTTCGATTCCCACTATACCGAATGCGCTTTTCTGGAGCCCCTTGCTTTTTTCTTCGGCGCTATGGGGTGCGTGGTCGGTTGCTATCATATCGATAGTGCCGTCTTTAATGCCTTCAATAAGTGCTAGCCTATCTTCTTCACTTCTAAGTGGCGGATTCATTTTAAATTTGCCGTCTTCTTTTAAGTCCATATCGGTAAGTACTAAATAGTGGGGAGCGGTTTCACAGGTAACATCTACGCCGTCGGCTTTAGCTTTTCTTATAAGCTCAACACTTTCTTTAGTGGATATATGGCAAACGTGGTATTTACAACCCGTAATCTTTGCAAGTTTTAAATCCCTTTCAATAGGTTTCCATTCACTCTCACTGCAAATACCTTTATGACTGTGTAGTTTGGCATACTCGCCGTCGTGAATATATCCGCCAAAAAGAAGGCTATTGTCTTCGCAATGCGCTACGATTATTTTACCTAGTTCTTTTGCTTTTAGCATTGCACTTTTCATTATTTCGGCATTCTGAACACCCTTGCCGTCATCCGAAAAGGCAAAAGCGTGTTTTAAGTTTTGAAAATCCGAAAGTTCTTCACCTAATTGCCCTTTGGTTATAGAAGCATAAGGGTGAACATTTATAACCGCATCTGTTTTTATAATGTCAAGTTGTTTTTGTAAATTTTCAAAACTATCTGGCACAGGGTTTAGGTTGGGCATAGAGCACACATCGCTATATCCCCCGCGGGCACAAGCTTTTGTACCGCTTTTTATGGTTTCCTTATATGAAAAACCCGGCTCTCGAAGATGAACATGAACATCACAAAAAGCCGGGAAGACAAATAACTTATTAAAATTGGAAATAACACCGCTAACTGTTAGCGGAAAATCTTTACAAATGAATGAGCCGTTTTCATAAACTGTAGCATTTTTAATTAAGCTTTTCATAAAAATTCCGCCTTTCGTTTAGGTTGACACATGTTGAAACATTGTGCCTACCAAATATAATTTTTCGTTTTTTCTTGTCTCATCTCTTGTAATACTAATGCCTTACAAAAATAAGCGCGAGCAAGAGGGAAAAGACGACGGTCGAAACCGAAGGTATTCAACACGTGTCAACCTAATAAAAACACCCTGCTTGACAGCAAGGTGTATACGACAATAAACGGTATAACCCCTTGGGATATACTCATTAAAAACCATATAACAATCTTGCCGGCGTCACAGCACCATATTTAAAGATATATTTTAACTTTATATATTCTACCATAGTAGCATTTATATGTCAAGAAAATTACTCTGTAAAAATTAAATAAATTATTTGTAAAATTTGTTCAGTTATGGTACAATAACTTAGATGTTTGTATATTTGCCTTTAAAGGTGGTAATTTTTTTGAAAAAGTCGTACTTCTTTGCGGGTGTTTCAATACTTTTTTGGTCAACCGTTGCTACAGTAACCAAACTTTTGCTTAACAACGGGCATAATAGTATTCAAGTGCTTTGGGTTAGTGTCTTTTTTGCAGGAATGTTTTTGTTGGTGGCAAATATATTTACAGGCAAAATAAAAAAATTTAAAGAATATACCTTAAAGGATTTTGTAATATCGGTGCTGATAGGTCTTCCAGGTACATTTTTTTATTATGTTTTTTATTATGGCGGTGCGGCAATACTTCCTGCTTCGCAAGCTTTTATAGTAAATTATATGTGGCCAATTATGAGTGTGGTTTTTGCCTGCATTATTTTGCGTGAAAAAATGACGCTTAAAAAAGGTATTGCAATAGCAGTTTCCTTTTTGGGTGTGGGTATTGTAACGGGAAAGGAAATTTTATCCTTTAGTGCTAATGCTTTAATGGGTGTAGTGTTATGTCTTTTAGGCGCGGTATCTTACGGCTTGTTTACCGCACTTAATAAGAAATACCACTACGATAAAATGCTTTCAATGATGCTTAATTATTTTGTGTCGTTTACAATTACTACTGTAATAAATGCTGCGGCGGGGAATTTATTTATGCCTACTTTGTCAGAGGCTGCAGGCTTTGCTTGGAACGGTATATTCACTATGGCAATCGCTTGCACTACCTGGGTTATAGCCCTTGATAAAGGCAACACCGCTAAAATATCGAATTTAGCTTACATAACCCCATTTTTATCACTTGTATGGACTTGGCTTATTCTTGGGGACCAAGGTATTAAAGATCCCTATTCGCTAATAGGCTTATGTGTTATTGTTGCAGGCATTTTTATTCAACTTATAAACTTTAAAAAACCAAAAGACAAGGAGAAAAATTAGTGTCATTTCCGCTTGATAAAATCAGAAATTTTTGTATAGTAGCTCATATCGACCACGGCAAGTCTACCTTAGCTGACCGATTACTAGAGCATACGCAATCGGTAGCAACTCGTGATATGGAGGAGCAAATCCTTGATAGTATGGATTTAGAGCGTGAACGAGGTATTACCATTAAGGCTCACGCGGTAACCTTATACTATGACGCCAAAGACGGCGAAAGGTATGAGCTTAATTTAATTGATACTCCAGGTCACGTTGACTTTAATTATGAAGTTTCGCGTTCACTTGCAGCTTGCGAGGGTGCGGTTTTAATAGTTGACGCTTCTCAGGGTATTGAAGCGCAAACCTTGGCTAACACATATTTGGCGGTTGACCACGGTCTTGAAATTTTGCCTGTTATCAACAAGATTGACCTGCCTTCTGCTGAGCCTGAGCGTGTAAAGGCTGAAATAGAAGATATTATAGGTATCCCTGCCGATAATGCACCGCTTATTTCGGCTAAAACAGGAGTTAATATAGAAGAAGTGCTTGAAAAAATTGTTACCGAAATCCCTGCGCCTAAGGGTGACGCTGATGCACCGCTTTCGGCACTTATTTTTGACTCTTATTATGATTCTTATAAAGGTGTTATAGTTTATTTCCGTGTTATGAGCGGTAGAATTAAAGCGGGCGATACTGTTAAAATGATGGCTACGGGCGCCACCTTTGATATTGTTGAATTAGGCAGAAAGCGTGCTACCTCTATGGAGCCTTGCGATGTTTTAGAGGTGGGCGAGGTTGGTTATTTTGCCGCGTCAATTAAAACTGTCAGCGAAGCGCGTGTTGGTGATACCGTAACTTTAGCGGACAACCCTGTAGCAGAGGCGCTTGAAGGTTACAGAAAGGTAAATCCTGTAGTTTTCTGCGGTATTTATCCTGCTGACGGCGCTAAATACCCCGATTTAAGAGACGCGCTTGATAAATTGCAGTTAAACGATGCATCACTTTTATTTGAACCCGAAAGCTCGAACGCGTTAGGCTTTGGTTTCCGTTGCGGATTCTTAGGTCTTTTGCATATGGAGATTATTCAGGAAAGATTGGAGAGAGAATATAATCTTGACCTTGTAACAACTGCACCAAGCGTTGAATACAAGTTCACTTTAACTACGGGCGAAACTATTACTGTAGACAACCCTACAAATTACCCAGACCCTGCAATAATTGCCGAAGCACTTGAACCTGTTGCGGATGTGCATATATATTCACCGAGTGATTATGTTGGCACTATTATGCAGCTTTGTGAAGAACGTCGCGGTGTTTATACAGATATGAAATATATGGGCGACCGCGTGGATATTCACTATATTATGCCTATGGGCGAAATAGTTTACGACTTTTTTGATGCCTTAAAATCCCGTACAAAAGGGTATGCAAGCTATGATTATGAGATGAAGCGTTACGAAAAATCCAAGCTTGTAAAATTGGATGTATTGCTTGCGGGCGATATGGTGGATGCTTTGTCTTTTATTGTCCATACCGATAATTCTTATGCCAGGGCCCGTAAGATTGCCGAAAAGTTAAAGGAATTTATACCGCGTCAGTTATTTGAAGTTCCTGTTCAGGTTGCGGTTTCGGGCAAGGTAATAGCAAGAGAAACCGTAAAGGCTATGCGTAAGGATGTGCTTGCTAAGTGCTACGGCGGCGATATTACCCGTAAGAAAAAGCTTCTTGAAAAGCAAAAAGAGGGTAAAAAGCGTATGCGCCGCTTAGGTAATGTAGAAGTACCGCAAGAAGCATTTATGGCGGTACTCAAACTTGACGAATAGGTGATTTTATGAATAAAAGACAAAAAGCAATTTTAAAAAGAAATATATTTTTATCGGCTTGCGTTGTGGTTGTAATTGCGGTTTTGGCTTTAATTATATATGTGATTTCAACCATAAGCGGTGATAAGGATACAACTTCTAGTACGGCAACATCCAGCCAAAATATCTCAAGCGAAGTAACTTCAAGTGTTGATAGCTCTAGCACTGAAACTTCTAGTACAGATACTTCGAGTACTGAAAGTGAAGAGCCTTCATCAAGTGAGATTACAAGCTCGAAAAAGCCTACTAAAAAGCTAGATAAGGATTTTCAAAATCTTACCCTTGTAAACGGCTGGAATCCGTTACCTGAGGATTATGATTACGAAGGTAATCTTACTACTATACCGCAAAAGTATATAAAGGGCTCGCTTAAAGAGATTGATAAGGATGTTTGGCCCTATTTAAAGGCTATGCTTGACGATGCGAGAGCTGAGGGAATAGATATAGGTGTTTGGTCGCCTTACCGTTCTTACAATACACAAAAATGGCTTTTTGAAAAACAGGTTAAAAAGCAAATTGCAAACGGAGTGCCTGAATCCGAAGCAGAGGATAAAGCGGCAACAGTTGTAGCAAGACCGGGTACGAGTGAACACAACACAGGCTTGGCGCTTGATATAAACTGCGCTAATTCTTCCTTTGAAAATACAAAGGCATATAAATGGCTTACAAAAAATGCAGAAAATTATGGTTTTATAATGCGCTACCGCAAAGATAAGCAGGAAAAAACAGGTGTTATACACGAATCTTGGCATTGGCGCTTTGTAGGTATAAATGCCGCAAAGGAGATAAATCGGCTTGATATGTGCTTAGAAGAATATGTAGAGTATAAAAAGTAATTTTAAAGCTATAATTAAAACAACCTTCCAAATGGAAGGTTGTTTGCATTTTAAGGGGATTTTTGCACACAATATTTAAAAATAATGTGTGGTGAAAATATGTCAGGACAGATAGCGGATTATAAAAACTGTAATTTAAGCGGCAATCTTGAAAGGGATGTTGCGCTTTTTAAGGATATTTTCAAAAAGGATGTTATTTTGCGTGTTAAGGAAATAACTGCGCGCGGAGAAAAAACACTTGAATGTGCACTTGTATATATGGACGGTATGACCGACTCTGACCAGATTAATGAAGCGATTATCCGCCCGCTTATAACTGTTGGCATGGCTGATATGAGCGGCGATATTGCTGATTTTGTAGGTAAGCAGATGCTTTTCGCACGTGATGTAAAAAAGATTAGTAATATAGCCGAAATTTTGCAAGGAGTCCTCTACGGAGAGGCGCTTTTGCTTATAAACGGTAGCAAAAATGCGCTTATGATGGATGTAAAGGGTTTTCGCACACGTGGTATTACAGAACCTATGGAGGAACGGATTTTACAGGGTCCGCGTGAGGGCTTTGAAGAAGCGGCGCTTTTAAACCTTGCAATGATTAGAAGAAAACTTTTAACCCCTGATTTATGCATAGAAATGCTCCGTGTGGGCAGACGTACCTCTACTGCGGTTTTTGTATGCTACTTAGGTACGCTTGCAGACCAAAAAACTGTAGAAAAAATTAAACAAAAGATAGGAAAAATCAATATTGACGGTATACTTGATACCAACTATATTGTAGAGCAAATAAGCGGCAAAAGGTTTTCGCTTTTTAAGAGAAACGGCACTACCGAGCGACCTGATATTGTGGCAGCAAGACTGCTTGAAGGGAGAATTGCAATTGTAGTAGACGGCACACCTATGGTTGTTACAATACCCTATTTGTTTTCGGAAAATTTTCAGTCAGACGAAGACTATTACCAAAACTTTTTGCTTTCTTCGGCAGAAAGGTGTCTTAGGTATTTTTGTTTCTTCTTAAGCATTAGTATTCCTGCTGTTTTTATTGCTATTTCCACCTTTCACCGACAATTACTGCCTACATCATTTGCTATTTCTGTTATGCAGCTGCGCGGTGGGGTGCCCTTTACCCCCGTTAGTGAATGTATTATTATGATACTTGTTTTTGAAATACTAAAAGAAGCAGGTATTCGTATGAGCCAAAACTTAGGCCATGCTTTAAGTATTGTGGGTGGTCTTGTGGTGGGTCAGGCGGCGGTAGAAGCTAGGATTATAAGCTCGCCTATTTTAATTACGGTTGCTCTTTCGGGTATTGCAGGACTAATGCTGCCGCGCCTTAAAACTGCAGTTTTTTATTTGAGAATAGCGTTTGTATTACTTTCGGCTTTTTTAGGCCTTTACGGGTATATTATGGGTGCGATGCTCTTAGGTATCTATATTTTATCTATTTATTCTTACTCTACCGATTACACTGTTTCGCTTAAAAAAGCAAGCCTTCAGTCACTTAAGGATACGCTTTTTAGGGCTTCGTGGAAAAATATGAAGGAGCGTCCGTTATTTAACCGCAATATTTCGCGACAGGGGAAAAATAAATGAAAAAAGTTTTTTTAATTTTAGCCTTAGGTTTATTTTTGTGCGGTTGTCAGAAACGCGGTCCCGAATATTTAGTATCCAGTATGGGTTTTGATAAAGAGAATGATAGCTACAAGGTTTGCTTTGAATCGGTGATAATAAATAGCGAGGATACAAAGCAGTCTGTTAAGCTTTTAAAGGGTGAGGGAAAGACGCTTAGAGGTGCAATAATGAGAATTGAAAAGCAATGCACTCAACCGCTTTTGTTATCCCACTGCGGTGTTTTGGTAATTGGAGATGGCATAACTCAAAATGAATTAAGTGAAGTGGCTAAATACTGTGTTAAAAATGAAGAAATCACACTTTCGGCATTTCTTATAAAAACCGAAAATGCGCAACAGCTTTTGTCGGTAAAGCCGGTATCTTCTTTGACTGTGGGGTTTGATATTATGGGGTTATTAGAGCAAAATAAGCATTATAAAAACCGACTGTTTGAGCTTACCGCTACAAATTATACCGCCGCTCTGCCAAGAGTTAGCATAAATGACGGGGGATTGATTTTCGGTGCGGGTTAATGAGTGTTATTCTAAGCATTTTTTAATGCTATCGGTACTTTTTGTTTTGGGTAATGCTTGCATTACTGCGCCTGTAGGAACAGCCGATAGATATAATTTTTTGGCGTTTTTAATTTCCTGCTTTATATCGCTGATTTTTGGATTTATTGCATATTTTATACCCATAAATAAAATAACCGTATTACCGATTTTTTTGCTCGTAGTTTTCACTGTAGGCGATACCTTTATAAGCTTTGTAAGGTTTATAAGCAATAATCTGTTGCCTAGTACACCGCGTCTGTTTATTTTACTGCCGTTTGGCTTACTGTTGGTGTATTTAAGTTTCAAAAAAGCAAACACACTTTTTAAATTTTCGCTTATTTGCGGTTTTTTGTCTGTAGCGGTGGTAGTGTTTTTCTTTTTATCTACCTTTAAGGATTTTAATTTTAAAAATATTTTTATATATAAACTGCCAAGTCTTAACACTTTATTTTCACAAAGCATTTTTTATTTTAAAAGTCTTGTAATCCCGTCTATAGCTTTAGGTGTTTTTGCAAGACACGAAAAAATTAAAAAAGGTGTCTTATTAGGTGGACTCTCTTTAGGACTTTTATGCCTTGCTGTTACTATTTTAAATTCGGTTTTGCTTTTCGGTATAAAGTTTTCTGGGCAACTCAGTTACCCGTATTCGGCGGCAGGCAGTACAGTAACCTTTGGTAATCTTTTTACCCGATTAGACGGATTTTTGTACTTTGTGTATTCGGCTACCTGTATCACAAAATGTGCAGTAGGAATATTTATAATAATTGTTATAGTTAGTCGAAACAGAAAATAGAATTACTGTTTCGACATAAAATCTTCGATTTTTGTGCAAATTTTCGAAGAAAATTTGACTATATCCATTGCAATGAGTGTTTTGCACAATTGAATTTATAAAAATCCAATTGTGCAAAGCCGATCAAATCGGCTTGTCGAAGCGCTTTTAAGCGTTTCGACAAACTACAATCATTATAAAAAAATCAAGAAACTTCATTGTTTCTTGATTTTTTACTTTAACTCTATTATAAGTGCTAAGTTCCCGCGCTCACCTTTAGTTTTGCGGTGTGAATGCATAACATCCGAATTACAGCAAGTACATATATCCGATAAATCGAAATTACTGTAGGGTATCCCCACATTTATTAAAATTTGTTTGTTGGCTTCTACCAAATTAAGCATATAGCGTCCGTTTTCTTTTTTTTGAAAAATCTTGCTTAAATCAAGGTAAGAAAGCTTTGAAAATTCATTATAAACAGGGTCGTCAACCTCGTAACAACATTCCTTAATACAAGGACCTATACCTACAATTATATCGGCAGGATTAGAGCCAAACTCATTCATCATTTTTTCTACGGTTTTTTTACCAATTTCTTTTACAGTGCCGCGCCAACCCGCGTGGGAGGTGGCTATTACCTTATTTTTGGTATCTAAAAACACTAGGGGAGTGCAGTCGGCATATTGTGTTACAAGTGCTACACCCTTTTGGTTGGTTATAAGCCCATCAATATCACAAAAGCTTTCTTTAAAAATACCTGTACCGCAGTCGGCTTTAGTTACGGTTTTTACATTGTTAGTATGAGTTTGTTTACTTAAAACAAGGTTATTTATATTAATGCCTTTGCAACCGCACAAAAGCCTGTAGTTTTCCAAAACATTTTCACGCTTATCTCCGCGGTTAAAGCTTAGGTTCATGCTAGACCACATACCGCCACTAACACCGCCTACACGGGTAGAAAACAAAAGGTTTACAAGCCCTGTTTTTTCAAACTTAGGGAATGTAATGTACATAACACTGTCTTTATTATTTATGTTAAGAGTATGTGAAATCATACTTAAGGTTCCCCTTTTGCTATTTCTGAAACTAGGATTTGCGAATTGGATATTAACTTTTTAGCATATTCCTCGCCGTAATCGGCAGTAATTTTTTCTAAAGCCGCCTCTATCATAGGCGGACGTACATCTATAGAATGCGTATCCGAAGCGACAAAGGTAATAAGATCTTCTTTTACAAGCTTTTTAATTAGTTTGTTGTAATTTTTATTATTAAATGCAGTAGCATTAACTTGAGTTAAAATACCGTTTGCTTTTATAAATCTTATAAACTTTCTAAAGCCTTTTGCTTTTTTATATCGCTCAATATGGGCGAGAATAGGCTTAAATCCTATTTCTTTAAGGTGTAAAATTTCGGCAAAAAATTTCTTGTTTAATAACCTGTAATCAGCTTCTAACAGAATGTATTTAGAATTTTCTATAGTAAAGTTTTCCAAAGAAGAAGCATAGCTTAAACCGTTATAGTACAGTAACTCACACCCTAAATAAACATTAGGGTGAGGTTTGCCTTTTAGAGCATTTTGAAGTTCTTCAAAAGCACTTTGGCGGTTTTCTAAAAAATCTTCTAAATTATCATACATAGGAAAAAAGTGGGGAGTGGCAATAATATCGGTAATACCCTGATTATATATATCATTTAAAAGTGCCAAAGATACCGATAAATCTTCCGCACCGTCGTCAATACCCGATAAAATATGAGAATGAATATCTAGATACATATTGCCACCCCTTGATTAAATATTTGAATATTTAAAAACGGGAGAGTGAGTTCTCCCGTTAATTTAGTAGATTATTTACTTTCCTGATAAGGTGAATAGTATTTATATGATTTATAACTGTTTTTATAATAAGCACCTTTTCCGCCTGAGCCGTTAATAATAACACCGTCAAGCTCAATATCTAAAACCTTAAGGCTGTCGTAAGCGGCCTCAAAGGCTTCATACTTAGTTGTATTGGCCCTTACAACCATTATAACCGCATCGCATTTTTGGGCGATTATCAAGGCATCTGATACAAGGTTAATAGGTGGAGTATCAAGCACAACATAATCATAGTGATCTTCTAATTCGTTTAAAAGCTCTAAAAACTTAGTGCCGCTAAATAATTCGGCAGGATTTTTAACCTTAGCGCCCGAAATGATGATATCTAAATAAGGATTATATTTTACAGTAATTTGGTCTAAACTATGGGTGCCTAAGAGGTAATCCATACAACCCTTTTCGTTGTTGATTCTAATCTTTTTATGGATAGAGGGCTTACGTGAGTCGGTATCCAGTATAACAACCTTTTTGTTTAACTGTGAAAGGGTAATAGCAATATTGAGAGCAGTGGTAGATTTACCTTCGGCAGCGTTAGGGCTTGTAATTGCTAAAACTTTACCGTCTGTTTTTGCTAAAATTGAAATTAGATTTGTGCGAAGGTTTTTGTATGCTTCTACAACTGCAAAAGGAGTTTTATTGGATTCTGCAGTTATAAGTCTTTCGGTTGAAGAATTTTTTGATGCTTTAATTGCCATAATAACTGCCTCCCTTATAATAAGATTTTGTATACTTACCTGATTTTGCTGTTGCAAAGTCGGGTATATCGCCTAAAATGGGGATGTTATATCTATCTTTAAAATCTTCTTCGGATTTAATAGTAGTATTGAAAAGAGAAATTATATACACAATAACAAAGGATAAAAGTGCACCTATAAGCATTGCGGTAACTGTGGAGGTAAGGGTGCGAGGGTAGGTTTTTATAGCACCTGTGCTTAGTGTAACTATGCTGGTGCGAGAGTTGGGGATAACCTCGCTTATGCAGTCGGGAGTTAGCTCCAAAAACATATTGGTGATTTTAGTGGCGTCGTCTTTATCGTTTAATTCAAATTTTACATCAATAAAAAGCGAATAATTTTCGCGAGTAGAGATAGTTATAAAGTTTTTAAGCTGCGCGGCGGAATATTTGCCGTCAAGCTTGTTTGAAAGGTCTTTATAAATACTATCTTTAGATGATAGCAAATCCTTAACGGTTGTTAACAGATTTATAGAAGCGGTAATATCAGCATTGTTTACTTTATCGCTATTTACATATTGAGTGTCATTTTCAATTTCTTCAAGCACACCGCCATTGGTGACAATAATTGATCCAGAGGCTGAATAACGCTCTTCAAGCTGAAATTCGTTATAGCAAAATGTTGCCACACCGAAAACAACTGCAGAAAGGAAAATTATAAAAAAGTTTTTGACAAGTAAGCGAAAAATATGATAAATAGAAAATTCGTTCACAATAGCCCTCTTTTCTTAAATGTAATATTAAAATACAAATCCACTTTGTATTATATCTTAAATAAAAAAATAAATCAATACATTTTTCTATATGTTATTTAATTTTTTGTAAGAGTCAAATATTTCGTCAGTTTTCTTATAAGCGTTTTTATAAACTTCGATAACGCAAGCACCAGAAAAATCTTTGTTTTCAAGCGTTTTGAAAAATCCTTTAAAATCAAAATTGCCCCTAAGAGGTAAAAGACAATCTGATGCTACAGAGTGGTCACTTATATGAAAATGGCGTATATTATCGTAGAATTCGTTTATTAGGTCCGTGGGGTTATGTCCGCAGCGTATAGCCTGTTTAATATCAAAGCAAAATTGTGCATCATCACCTAA
Source organism: Clostridia bacterium (assembly GCA_017403265.1). Lineage (GTDB taxonomy): Bacteria > Bacillota > Clostridia > Oscillospirales > Acutalibacteraceae > UBA737. Next base: position 36,279 of record JAFQOJ010000017.1, on the reverse strand, counting down.
AATATCCCGCATACTGCGTAAAAACTCAATATCACCTGAACGATATTTTACTACATTTTCCTGTAAAACCGTAACGCCGTTTTTGCGGGTTTCGTGATTTAGTGTCATATATTTTTCGCAGTATTCATAGTCGGTGGTGAGTCCGTTAGGCTTTCCACCGTGCAGGTTTATATATTTAGCACCCAAAGCTGTCGCAACTTCGGAATAACGGGCAAATTTATTAAGCGATTCGTAAAACCGTCTTTCATACTCAGAAAAAATCATAAAAGATTCTGCCAAGGAAAGTGTTGGGTGAATTGCCGTAATGTTCATATCATACTTCTTTTTGATATCAAGCAGTTTATCTACAAAAGAAGGCTCTAGCTCACTTTCGGCATTAAAGAATATTTCACAGGTTTTAACTCCTGCTTTGCCAATGGTTTCAAGAGCTACTTCGGTTAGGGTAGGGTAAAGGGATGCGGTAGAAACACCTATTTTCATTTTAATTTTCTCCAGTCACTGTTACATAAACCGTTTTATTTGTAGTGTATATTACCATACCAGGTTTTGCGCCGTTTGGCTTTTTAACATATTTTACGGGGGTATAATCAACCGCTACATTAGAAGATTTGCCGGCTTTTGAGTTCTCTGCCGCAAGTAATGCCGCTTGCAGTACGGTTTTATCAGATACTTCTTTACCGCCCGAAAATACAATAACATGACTTCCGGCTATGTTTTTTACATGGAACCATAAGTCAGTCTTAGATGCCATTGTCGTGGTTAAATAATCGTTTTGGCGGTTGTTTTTACCAACCAAAATTTTATAACCTTCTATAGAGGTGTACTCTTTAAAGGTGTTTGTATTTTGACCTTGTTTTTTTCGCAAAGGTTGGGCTTTAATGTATTTAGCGTCGGTTAATTCTTCGCGGATTTGAGCAATATCCGAAAGTGTAGTAGAGCGTTCAATGCTGTCAAGCACCGACTCTAAATAAATTATTTCTTCATTATCCTTCTCTGTAAGCTCTTTTAAGGTTTGCTCGGCGGTATAGGTCTTTTTATATTCTTTAAAATATTTGTTTGCGTTATTTGCGGGTGAAAGCGAAGCATCAAGCGGAATGGATACTGTTTCCATATTTTCGCTGTAATAATTAGGTACACGCGCTACAGTAGAGCCTTTTTCTATGCTATGCAAATTAGCCTTAATAAGCTCGCCGTAGATTCGTAAATTTTCGCGGTTTTCACACTTCTTAAGGTCAGTAAGGCGCATAGCCAAGCGCTTTTCGGCGCGGTTTTTAAGGCTGTTTAAAAGCTTTATAATGTCTCGCGCGGCGGTATTTATGCGACTGGCGGTTTCTTTCTCGGTGTAAAACTTGTCTAAAAGGGCAGAAAAGCTTTCAAAAACAGTGTTTTTATATCCTTCGCCGTACTGTTTTATTTCGGTATAGGTGAAATCTAATGGCTCGCCCTGGGGGTTAGAAAGCAAAATAGGGGTATAATTGATTTTAATATCTGCTAAAATCTTTTCTAAAGCTTTTGTTTTATCTTCGCTCGCTTCGATTTCGCGGCAGATAAGTGGTGAAAAACCCTCTACTGCTGATAGCAAAGAGCGGTTTGCGGTTACATTTTCAATTTCCTTAGCCGAAACAATTAACGGATTTAGTTTATCTGGCTTTTCGGGTAGTGTATAGGCTGCGGTTGGTAAAATAAGTCTGCCACCCGATTCAACACTACTGTGACGAAGCGCATCAATAATCTTGCCGTCAAAGCCTATTAAAATTATATTAGCCTTACCGCCTATAAGCTCGCAAGCTAATTTAATTTCCACAATGTCACCCATTTCGTTAGATGTGGAAAATACAAAAATCAGGACACGCTCTAAATCGGGTTGGGTAATATCTATAAGCCTTGCTGATGACAAATACTTGCGCATAAGCATACAAAACATAGGTGGTGTAGCAGGATTTTCATACTTATTTTCTGTGAAATGCACCCGTTGTGCTCCTGCTTTTGCCGAAATTAAAAGCTTTTTGGAGAAGCCTTTTTTGCGCAAGGAAAAAACCAACTCATCTCGCGAAGGTTGGTAGATTTTATCGATATGACAGTCTATTGCTTCTTTTAGTTCTGCTATTAATTTATAAAGAAATGCGCCGTCAAGTGCCATTAGGTATTCTCCGTTAATATTTTTTCAATTTCTAAATAGATTTTGCGCAAAAGCTCATATTCCTTTTGCTTAGCGGGAATATTTTTATATGCGCTAATACAGTCGAAAATTCGTTTTTGCTGTTTTTTAATATAGATTATGCCGTTTTCATTTTTTGGCACTTTTCCTATGTAGTAAAAATGCTCGGGATAGTTAAGTGTATTACCGCAAAAGCGAGCGGTCATTATAGAATAAATCTTACCGTTTTCAAATAGCGGAATTTCGGTTAGTATATCAAAACCGCTTTGTATCAAGGTTTTGCGTAAAACTTCAGGCGAAGTGGTGGGTTGTAAAATAAGGGTTACACTATTACTTTTAATCCAACAACAGTTTTCAAGTATTTCCGATATAACCTCTCCGCCGATACCTGCAACAATAACCGTATCGGCTTCACCGTTTTCAACAGCCGAAAGTCCGTCACAAAGTCTGAGCGAAATACCCGAAACGCCACTTTTTTCTATGTTTTCTTTTGCAAATTTCAAGGGTTTTTCATTAAGGTCTGTAGCGATTACGCTATTTGCAATATTATTTTGTTTTAAATAAATCGGCAAACGCGCATGGTCTGTGCCGACATCACAAACCCTTGCACCAATTGGTACAAGGGAAGCGATTGTTTTAAGCCGTAGACTAAGCTCTGACATTATTTATTCTCAAAATATTTGTTAAGCTTTTCTATTAAAGCGTCACAGTCGGTGCCGTGAACCTGGCAAGCCTGCTCAACTGTTTCGCCACGTGAAGCAGGGCAGCCAAGGCAATGCATACCGATTTCAAAGAAATATTCAGCACAGCCCGTATCGATATCAAGTACATCGCCTATAAGCATATCTTTTGTAATTTTCATTTTTGTTATCTCCTTTTAATATTAGTATTAAAATAATTTTGGTGTTTTATCCATATCAGTACGATTATGGTTATAAAGCTTGCGGTTGTCCATAGCCCAAAGCCTTGCCGAAAAATCGCCCGATGGGGTTGCTTCTATAGCTTCTTTCATTTCATAAACGCGTGAATCCATTAAGTCAAGCTCGGATAAAAGCTCGGCTTCTATAAATGAAGGTCTAACAGCGGCGCCAAATTCAGGCTCACCGTGGTGGGAAAGCACCATATGCTGTAAAAGCATAGCGGTGTTTTTATCTGTGCCTAACTTTTCGGCATAGCGGCTTATTACCATAGCACCCATTGTAAGATGGCCTAAAAGATTACCCTCCACAGAGTAGCCTGTAGCAATACCTGTATCTGCAACTTCAAATTCCGAAAGCTTTGCAATATCGTGCAAAATAGCACCCGAAAGTAATAGGTCGCGGTCAACAAAGGGATAGATTTTGCAAATGCTTTCTGCTAAGCGGACTATTGAAAGGGTGTGCATTAAAAGACCGCCGCGCACCGCGTGATGAAGCTTAAATGCCGCAGGCCAATATAAAAGCTTTAAACGGTTGTCTTTTAAAATTTCGCTTACTAACAGCTTTAGGTTCTCATCTGAAAAGCTAAGGGAGAGGTTCAATAATTCGTCAAACATCTCTTCTGCGGAATAGCCCGAGCTTTTAACAAAATCAGACGGGTTAAGATTGTCCTCTGCTGTTGTAGGGCGTATACGCTCTATGCGAAGCTGGTCGGTACCGTTATACTGTGAAATGGTACCTCTAACCTTTATTATTTGGTTAGCCCCATATTCGCCGTGAACTTCTGGCGAATAGCGCCACAATTTTGCGTTAATTTCACCCTCGCAGTCGCCCAAGGTCATATCAAGATAGCTGTCTCCCTTTGAAGAAGTTTTTTTATCTACGCTTTTAATTATGCAAAAACCTTCAACTAAAGAATTATTATCTATTGGTGTAAAATTCATAAAAAACTCTTTTCTATATTTTTATTTAATTATACAATAATATCCTAATAAATTCAAGGAGTTATTGTATTGATTTAAAATAGTCTACAATACCTTTTGTAATAGCAACAGCTTTTTTTGTATTAACCTTGCTTTTTTTTATATTACTAAAATCAGAATAGTTAGACATAAAGCCGTTTTCAGTAAGTACTACAGGACAAATCGAAACCCTACTCATATAGTAGTAATGCCATTTTAATGTTTCTTTTTTATAGATTTTTGTATCTTCGGTACGGTCGAGTACATATTTTGCCGCTTTTTTGGAAAACGGGTAATAGTAATATGCACCGAAACCGTTGGGACGGGGCGAAATGTTATGGTCGTGGTGAATTGCAATACAGTAGTCGGGTTTTAAGTCACTTAGCATCGCCATTTTATCATAGGTGGTGGACGTTTTATCGCTTTTACGGGTCATATAAACAGTAGCACCGATGGATTTAAGCTCTTTCTTGATTTTTTTGGCAAGGGTGAGATTTCGTTCGGCTTCGGTTTTCTTTTTGTTTCTAAAACCTACAGCACCGGAGTCTTTACCACCGTGACCTACATCAATTAAAATCTTAACACCTTTTAAATTGGCACCGTATTTGTTTTTAGATTTTGTGATTTTTGCGGGATTTAAAAACTCAAAACATAAGTTGCCTTTTGAATCGTAATAAGAATTCCAACCGTAAAATGCGCCTTTTTTCTTAAGATAAAGCCTTAGAGTGTAATCATCCTTGTTTTTAATTATTTTAGCCTTTTTGAATAAGTGATTGTCTTTTGGGATTTTGATTTTTCCATCTAATTTAGTTGCATAACAAAATGTAATATCAACATAAGTGTATGTGACTTTATCCACTGAATAATCGTTGTTGTATTTTTGTTTACCAAGTTTAAATTTAAAGGGCGCTTTCCAAAGAGTACCAAGCTTTAAAATTGTATGAGAAGTGCCGTTATCAAAAGAAATAATAGATAATTCGTTGTGGTCGGGTAACGTTCCGGCGTATTGCTTTGTGACGGTCAATTTTTCCGAAGTAGGTGTGTCATAGGTAGCTTTATATACTTTTTGCCCGCAACGAAGGGTTATAAGCTTGTATTTATTGCCGTCACGCTTTATGGTAACATAATCGGAAGAACCGTAATCTATAGTGCCCTTGGGTAAATAGTTGTAATAAGGTTTTGACGTATCCTTGGAACCGCTCCCACTAAAGGTTTCGGCTTGCGACATGACTACTTTTGTGATAATTCCTGAGCCGACGTTTATATAATCCTTGCTTTCGGGTGTGACTTTTTTGTTGGAAGATTTAATAAAGCTTGGCTTTTTGCAAATAATGTCTTTCGATTTAAAGTTTTTACTATGTTTTTTATAGGTGGCTTTAAATTTAATCGGTCCTAAATTTTTATCCTTTATGTGCTTATCGGGCAAGGTGAAGCTTCCGCTGAATTTTGTAAAGCCGTTGCCCTTTGTTGTGGCGGGAGTAAGGGTTATTTTTTTGCCGTCTAACGTGGCGGTCACTTTGGCTTTTGTACGTGCGGTAACAGATACCTTAAGCTTTGAGCCGGCTTGGAAGCTGTCCTTTTTGGGAATGGAATAGGATTTAGCTACTGTATAAGTGGCGGCATCGGCCGAAATAACAGTATCGGTAACTGTAAAAACAACAAAAAGTATACTTAAAAAAACGCACAATGCACTATTTAAAAAATTTTTCATATATTTCACCTTACAAAAGCATTTCTAAGGTTAAATTATACACAAAATTTGGTTATTTTGCAATAAAAAGTACTTGAATTTTTTCCTTGACAATGTATACAATATAGGTTATTATATTAAAAGATATTGGATACAAGTGCTATTTTGGAGTACGGATGGGAATAAATTTTGTCGAAAATAACAAAAAATTGACCGATAATGAGGTTATTTCACTAATAAATAGGGGCGAATATGAAAATTTGCAGATAATAATTGACCGATATTTACCAAAAATTATTAGTGCTGCTAAAAAATATTGCCCACAAAACCAAATTGAAGACGCGGTGCAAGAAGCGACAATTGCCCTATACGGTGCGGTTAAAAGCTTTGACCCACAAAAATCAAGTTTTCAAGCCCTTGCAAATGTTTGTATAAAGCGTTCAATGATTGCAAGACTTCGTAAAAACAATACAAAAAAAGCAATTCCTGATGAGCTTCTTATACCTATTGAAGATGCTGGAATTTTATATGCTCAAAGTCCCGAAAGTATTTTGATTGAAAAGGAAGACCTTAAAAATCTTGAAGAAAATATAAAGCTTGAGCTTTCGAGTAGGGAAAATGCGGTACTGCAGTTGTTTTTAGAAGGGAAAAGTTATAGTGAAATTTCTAAACAAATGCAAATAACCGAAAAATCGGTAGATAACGCATTGGCTAGAATACGCAAGAAAATAGCGGCTATTTAACGCCGCCTAAATATGCCCATGTAGTTTAAAAGCAAAACATTCGCAAAGAAGAAGACGGCGCGATACCGTCCGGGGCAATAATAAAAAACCTAAGAGAGGTAACAAAAATGTTTGAAGACAAGACACTGGTTTGCAAAGACTGCGGAGAGGAGTTTGTTTTCACTGCAAGAGAGCAGGAATTTTATGAATCCAAAGGCTTTGTAAATGAACCGCAACGTTGCAAGCCCTGCCGCGACAAGCGTAAAAATGCAGGTAGAGCTCCCAGAGAATTGCACGAGGCAGTATGTGCTGCTTGCGGTGGTGTAGCAAAGGTGCCATTTATTCCCCGTGATGACCGTCCGGTTTATTGCAGTGAATGCTTCGCAAAGATGAAGGAAGAAGAATCGGCTGAAGAATAATTTTAGGTTGATGTGCTGCCTTTTCGAAGGCAGCCTTTTTCTTTGATGGGGATAGCTGTTACTTAAATTTTTAATAAATATTCATATTTTTTTAATACAATTATTCTGAAAATGTGTTAAAATAGATTTCAAAGGTAGGGGAATGATGTGAAAAATAAAATCTTAATAGTAGATGATGATGTAAATATTTGTGAGCTTTTAAGACTTTACCTTGAAAAAGAGGGCTACGATACAATTATCGCTAATGACGGTAATGATGCAGTAAAATCGGCAATAAAAGAAAACCCTGATTTGATTTTGCTTGACATAATGTTGCCGTCGCTTGACGGTTGGCAGGTTTGCAGAGAAATAAGAAAAACCTTAGAAACACCTATTATTATGATAACAGCAAAAGGTGAAGTTTTTGACAAAATTTTAGGCTTGGAATTAGGCGCCGACGATTATGTTACAAAGCCCTTTGATACCAAGGAGGTTGTAGCGCGCGTTAAGGCAGTTCTGCGGCGCAGTAACGACAAGCAAAAAAAGCAAATAGAAGAGGTTAAGTATGATAATTTGCGTATTAACCTTACTAATTACGAATTAGAAGTATGCGGAAAGCAGATTGACACACCGCCTAAGGAATTGGAGCTTATTTATCATTTGGCAAGCAATCCAAATAGAGTTTACACACGCGACCAGCTGCTTGATGAGGTTTGGGGTTTTGATTACTACGGCGATTCAAGAACTGTGGATGTTCATGTAAAACGCCTTCGTGAAAAGCTTGAAAATATATCAGGGGAATGGTCTTTAAAAACCGTTTGGGGTGTAGGCTATAAATTTGAGGTTAAATAATGAGGCTTAAGCTTTTTAAAAAATACTTTCTTTTAACCGTAAGTATAGTTGGAATAAGCTTGGTTGCGCTTATGATGATTTTATCGGTAGTACTTAATAAGCATATTGCCGATTCTCAGTACAAACGGCAGTCCCACTGTTGTGAGCAAATAAGCCAAAGCTTTACCGATTTTAACTATCTTGAACACGGTGAAAATTTTCTTGAAATTGCGGTTCCTCTGTCGCAGGTGCTTGACAGTGATGTTTTTATTACCGATTCCTATGGCGCGGTAGTTTTATGTGCCTGTAATGAGTGGCAAGAAGCCGGAAAATGTATGCATTCGTCATACATAATACCTAGCGGTATACTTTCAAGCATTGGGAAAAGTGAAACCTTTTCGCGAATTACAACCCTTAATATATATAAATTCCCGCAGTATGTGACGGCAAGGCAGATGGATGAAAACGCTAAGTATTTTGTCTTTACAACTTCACCTGTCTCCGAAACCAGTGGTATTTTAAGCCGTATTTCAAGGCTTTATTATCTTTGGGCAATTATACCCTTAGCTTTAATGGTTATTGCAATTTACCTTATGACCTATCGACTTACAAGACCGCTTAAAAGTATGTCAGAAGCGGCAAAGGCTATGGCTAAGGGTGATTTTTCAAAGCGAGTTCCCGTTACAAGCGATGATGAAATAGGCGAGCTCGCGGCATCCTTTAATATGATGACAAACTCGTTGTCTCGGCTTGAGAGTATGCGCAGGAGCTTTGTTGGTAATGTTTCGCACGAGCTTAAAACCCCAATGACAACTATAGGTGGCTTTATTGACGGCATACTTGACGGAACTATAAAACCCGAAAGCAGAGAATACTATCTTAAAATTGTATCTGACGAAGTAAAACGGCTGTCCCGCCTTGTAAACGGTATGCTTAGTGTTACCAAGCTTGAATCGGGCGAAGCGGTTCTAAATGTATCGGAGTTTGATTTTTACGGGCTTTTGTGTACAATAATGATAAGTCGTGAACAGCATATAGAAGAAAAACAGATTGTTGTTGAAGGGCTTGATACTATGCAAAGCGTAAAGCTTAAAGCCGATAAGGATTTACTGTATCAAGTGGTTTATAATCTTATAGATAACGCTATAAAATTCACCAACGAATCGGGAAAGATTTCTTTCTCGCTTTCGCAAAATGCGGATAGTATAATCTTTTCCATAACCAATACGGGTAAGGGTATTACCGCAAACGACCTGCCTTATGTTTTTGAACGATTTTACAAGGGTGATAAGGCACGCTCTAATGTTAAAAACAGTACGGGCTTAGGTCTTTATATTGTAAAGACTATTGTTAATGCCCATAAGGGTGAAATTTCGGTACAGAGTAAGGAAAATAAGTTCACCACATTTACAGTTATTATACCAAAGGAGATTTAATATGGAAGATTTTAATAATTTAAACGATAACCTTGAAAATGAACAGGCGCCCAAGACCGAAACACAAGACGGTGTTACAGAATTTTCTGAGCAAGCAGACGCTCCTGTGGCAGAGCCTGCCGAGAGTGTGGGAAATGATGCTGATATGGTGGAAGAAGTGTTTGAAACAGTTGAAACTGAACAACCTGAGCCTGAAACGAAGGCGCCATATATTCCACCCTACAGTCCCATAAACTATACAAAGGTAGAACCTATGGAAACTACCAAGCCAATGAGCCGCGGTCTTAAATTTTTTGCACTGTTACTTGCTTTGGTAATCGCTTTAACCGCAGCGTGTGCAGGTGGCTACTATTTAGGTAAGGTTTCGGTATCGCAGTCGTTTTCCAAGGGTGAGGCGGTAGTTGGTTTGGAGGCTAAGCCCACAAACACCGACGAAATGACCGCCGCACAGGTTTATGAAAAGGTTAATGCAAGCGTTGTGGGTATAGTTATTTATAATGCTTCGGGTGAAATGGCAAATGCCAGCGGTGTGGTTTATTCTAATGACGGATATATTGTAACAAACGACCACATTTATTCCGAAATTGCTTCACCAAAATTTAAAATTTACACCTATGACAATAAGGAATATGATGCGCAGTATATTGCCGGCGATAAGGTGTCTGATTTAGCGGTATTAAAGGTGAATGACGGAAGCTTTAAAGCAGCTGTATTCGGCAACTCCAATCAGATTATTTTCGGCGAAAATGTGGTAGCAATCGGAAGACCCGGTGGAGCTACAAATGCGTCAAGCGTTACAAAGGGTATTGTTTCGGCAACTTCAAGGCGAGTGCAAACCACTTCAAGCTATTCGGCGCGCCTTATCGAAACAGATTGCCCCATAAACCCCGGAAGCTCAGGCGGGGTGCTGGTTAATATGTACGGTCAGGTTGTGGGTATCACTTCTTCAAAGCTAGCGTCAAGCGATATTGATGCTGTAGGTTATGCTATTCCTACCACTACGGTTAAGCGTATCGTAGAAGAGCTTATTAAAAGCGGTAAGGTTTTAAGCCGCGCGAAATTGGGTATAACCTATAGAGCAATTGATTCGGTTTCGGCTGAAATCGAAGGGTATAAGTATGAAGGTCTTTATGTTGACTCGGTTTCGGAGGATAGTGACCTTTTCGGAAAAGTTACAAAGGGAGATATTATAACCCATATAAACGGTATAGAAGTAACAAGCGATGAAATTGTGCTTGATATTATAGAAAAATCAAAAGCAGGGGATAATGTTAAGGTGACCTTTGTGAATTCGAGCGGCAAGTCTAAATCTATACAAGCAACCTTAAAGGCTAATGTGGGTGAGTCGAGTTACTTCACAAAAGAACAACAAAACAACAATGCATTACCGCAACTTCCTGACGAAAGTGAAGGTAACGGCGGAGCCTTTAACTTCCCGTTTGGTGAATAAACTAAATTTTAAATGCAAAATTGTCTCACAAATAAGTGGGACAGTTTTTTTATATTTCAATTAAAAACTATTTTTTAAAAGCGCTCTCTTATCGACAAAATTTTCATTTGTTTCACGGTATAATATATTTGGTGATTTAATTGATTGTTTATATGGATGTGCTGATATTTTTAAATACTTTGGTCGATTATTTTTTACTTTTGGCTTCTTGTAAAATTACGGGTGCTAAAACCACTACTGCCCGTACGGTTTTAGCGGCATTTATAGGTGGGATTTCAAGCACTTACATATATTTACCCCAGCAAAAAGTAATAGTAGAATTTTTATATAAAACCGCAATAGCTTTTCTTTTAACGCTTGTTTGTTATAAGTTTTCGGGGGTAAAAGGGTATTTGAAAAATGTAGCGGTTTTTTTAGGTGTCAGCTGTGCTTACGGTGGGATAATGTTCGCTTTATGGATTATATTTAAGCCTTACGGTATGGTTATAAATAACTCGGTTGTGTACTTTAATATTTCACCGCTTATGCTGGTGATTTTTTCTGCGGTAGGGTATATTGTTTTTACTCTAAGCTTTAAAATTTTCAAAAAAAGCAGTCCCGATGCTTTGCGGTGTGATATTACAGTTACTGCTGACGGTAAGGAGATAAAGCTTCGGGCAATTGCTGATACGGGGAATTCTTTAGAAGATATTTTTTCAGATAGCGATATTATTATAGCTGATAAATCTAAGGTGGTATCTTTATTTGGTAATATTGACCGTTTGGAAAACAGCCAATATGCCCACCTTTATAGGCTTCTGCCCTGTAATACTGTTTCGGGGGACGGCAGTTTAGAAGGCTTTCGTTGTGAAAGGGCTTATTTGCAAGCAAACGGTAAAAAAATCCTTCTTAAAAAGCCCATTTTAGCGGTGTCTAAAGCACCGCTTAATGATGACTATGATGCAATTATAAATCCAAAAATTTTAAGGTGATTAATATGACACTCAAAAATATTTTAAATAAAGTTCTTTTTAAACTAGGTATTGTAAAGCCTACATTTTATATAAATGGGCCCGAAATTTTACCAGCACCGCTTACATATACAGAAGAAGTAGAGCTTGTAAATAAAAACGATAAATCCTCGCGAGATTCTTTAATAGTGCATAATCTAAGGCTTGTGGTTTATATTGCGCGCAAGTTTGAAAGCACCAATACCAATATTGAAGACTTAATTTCTATAGGCACAATAGGTCTTATAAAAGCGGTTAACACCTTTTGCCCTGAAAGAAATATAAAGCTTGCAACCTACGCATCGCGTTGTATTGAAAATGAGATTTTAATGTTTTTGCGTAAAAGCTCATCTCAACGGCACGAAATTTCTATCGACGAGCCTTTGAATGTTGATTGGGATGGAAATGAGTTGTTGCTATCCGATGTTTTAGGCAGTGACGGTGACGAAATAGGCAGAGGAGTAGAGCAGGAAGACGAAAAACAACTTCTCAATAGTTTTGTGAATGGGTTGCCTGCACGTGAAAAGCAGATTATGGAAATGCGATTTGGTATGAACGGCTATGAAGAATATACCCAAAAAGAAGTTGCTGATACATTGGGTATTTCGCAGTCGTATATATCTCGGCTTGAAAAGCGGATAATAAATAAGCTTAAAAAACAAATTGAAAAAGTGGTGTAAAAGTGGTATAATTAATGCCTAGTTTATTAAAGGTAAAATGTAGGAAAATAAAGTGTGAGGGATATAATATGAGTAAGTATGAACAATTGCATTCCGGCGAACTATATCTACCCAGTGATGAAGAAATTATGAAAGAACAATTAAAATGTTTGGAAAAATTGTTTGAGTTTAATAATACCCGTCCAAGCGAATTGGATAAGAGAGAACAGCTTCTCAAGGAAATGTTTGCAGAACTGGGAACAGGATGTTATATTGAACCTCCGTTTCATTCAAATTGGGGAGGAAAACATATACATTTTGGTAAAAACGTTTATGCTAATTTTAATTTAACAATGGTTGATGACACTCATATTTATGTAGGCGATTACACAATGTTCGGCCCCAATGTAACAGTAGCAACAGCGGGACATCCAATTTTGCCGGAGCTTCGAGAAAAGGCGTATCAATATAATGCACCTGTTAGAATAGGCAAAAATTGTTGGATAGGAGCTGGTGCTATCATTGTTCCGGGAATTACGATAGGGGAAAATACTGTCATAGGTGCCGGAAGTGTAGTTACAAAAGATATTCCCTCTAATGTGGTTGCTGTGGGAAATCCTTGCCGTGTTTTAAGGGAAATAAATGAGCGTGACAAAAAGTATTATTTTAAAAACAGAGAAATTAATTTATAAATATTTTTGTTATAACTTGATATGTTATACATTAAAATTAAGAACACAAGGAAACGGTTAATAATAAGAAAGAGAATTAACAATGAAATATCTTTTATACTATTTAGCGGCAATTAGTGTAGTTAGTGTAATTGTTTGCATATACGATAAAATAGCGGCAAAACATAAGTGGCAGAGAACAAGTGAGAATGCTTTGCTTTTTTTGTCTGTTTTAGGCGGCGCTTTGGCTATGTATATTACAATGCGAATAATACGCCACAAAACCAAGCATACTAAGTTTATGTTGGGTTTACCCATAATTATTTTGGTGCAAATAGCGGCAATATTGTTGGTTTTCGTAAAATTTTACAAAAATTGAAATTTTTTATTGACATTCGCGTAAGTAGTTGATATAATATTAAGGCTGTCAAAAATGATTCATTAGCTCAGACGGTAGAGCACTTGACTTTTAATCAAGGTGTCCGGGGTTCGAATCCCCGATGGATCACCAAAAATAAAAGGACTACTTCGGTAGTCCTTTTATTTTATCCAATCCAAAGGATTGGTATGTAATTCGCGTAAGCGGAATGTAATCAGTTCGCTTTGCGAACTGTATGTTATCAAGGCATAAGCCTTGTATGTATTTTTCTTTGGATTGATTACATACAACACTTCGTGTTGATTACATACCGACTTTGTCGGATTACATACACGGCAAAGCCGTGATTCGGTTGCGAAATTTGTTTAATTGTGTTACAATTATTTTGGTGATAATTATGAGCAATAATGTACTTTTGAAATATTCTGAACAGTTAGCAATTGAAATTGAAGCTTTATGTAAAAATATAACGGGAAATTCTAATGCTGTTTTTCAAATTCGTAAATCTTCATCAAGTGTTTTTGCAAATGTTATGGAAGCCCAATATCCGCAAAGTTTACCTGATATGCTTTCGAAACTTAAAATTGCACGTAAAGAATGTAATGAAACAGAAGGCTGGCTGAAACTTTTATTTTCTTCTGGTTTTATCGATGAAATTGTATTTAAAAAACATAGAAATCACTGCGGCAGAATCAGGCGAATACTTACATCTTCTTGTATTACTATTGAGAATAAAATTAGCACCTGACTTTTGAAAAAAACAAAGTCGGGTGTTATTCTTTTTAATGAATAATTGAATTTTAGGTTAAAAGTTGATATAATAAATATAAATGCTTAATACACTTACACAAAGGAGCAAATTATTATGTCAAAAATATACAAATCGGTTGATGAGTTAATCGGCAAAACTCCACTTGTAGAGCTTACAAATATTCAAAGGGATTTAAAGCTTGAAGCAAAGCTTCTTGCAAAACTTGAATGCTTTAATCCTGCAGGCTCTATAAAAGACCGCGTTGCAAAAGCAATGATTGATGACGCCGAAAGTAAAGGTATATTAAAAAAAGGCTCAACCATTATTGAGCCAACTTCGGGTAATACAGGTATTGGGCTCGCAGCGGTTGCGGCGGCAAGGGGATATAAAATTATTATTGTAATGCCTGAAACAATGTCGATAGAACGCCGTTTATTAATGAAGGCTTACGGTGCCAAGCTTGTATTAACCAAAGGTGCTTTGGGAATGAAAGGTGCAATAGCGAAAGCGCAAGAGCTTTCGAAAGAAATACCAAATAGCTTTCTTGCTGGGCAATTTGTAAATCCTGCTAATCCGCTTGCACACAAAAAAACCACCGGCCCTGAAATATGGGAGGATACCGACGGTGAGGTTGATATTTTTGTTTCGGGTGTAGGAACAGGCGGAACAATTACAGGTGTAGGGCAATATTTAAAATCTAAAAATCCAAATGTAAGGGTTGTTGCGGTTGAGCCAAAAAGCTCTGCTGTACTATCATCAGGTGTAGGCGGACCCCACGGAATACAAGGCATAGGTGCAGGCTTTGTACCAAAAGTACTTGATACATCGGTTTATGATGAAGTTATAACCGTCACGGATGAAGATGCTTTCGCGGTTGGCGGTTTAATAGGAAAAAAGGAAGGTATTCTTGTGGGGATTTCTTCGGGCGCGGCTTTAAATGCTGCAATAGCGCTTGCAAAGCGTGAAGAAAACTACGGAAAAAACATTGTTGTTATTTTACCTGATACAGGGGATAGATATTTATCCACACCAATGTTTGAAGATTAAAATAAAAGCCAACTGATTCATTGCAGAATCGGTTGGCTTTTTAGCATAATTTAAATTTATTCTTCGGTTTCGTCTGTTTCTATTTCATCATCTTTAAGCTTAATGTCAGAAACAATAACGTTAACCTTGGTAACAGCGCTGCCTGTCATAGTTTGGATTTTGTCTTTTACGTTTGCTTGAACTTCTTCAGCGATGGTTTTAACGTTAACATCCTTGCTTACAATTATGTAAACGCTAATTTCCAAGGCACCGTTTACATTTTCAACCTTAACACCAGCAAAGGGGTTTTTAGATTTAACAATACCTTTAAGGTCTATGTTCTTATTAGGAATACCCACAACACCGTTTACTTCGGTAGCGGCGAGCTTAGTGATTTTCTTTAAAACATCAACATTGATAGAAAGAGCGGAGCTTGTATTTGCCATAGGTTTAACCTCCATATATGATAACATTTTAGTACTTTTTTACTATTATACCACTTAATCTTAAAGAAAACAACTTTTTTTTGAATTTTCAACTCTATTTTTTACTATTGACATATTTCTTTTGCGCTATATAATAAAAGTATAAATATAAATTATGGTAAAAGGGTGGTTTTATGGAAAGAAAAATCAGTCTGTGTATAGGTGCTTTATCGGGCACTTGGGCGGATAAATACGGCTTTCTTGATTCTTTGGATATTATAAAAGAATTAGGCTTTGACGGAATAGATTTTGATTTAAATGATTATAATCTTTTTACAAATCCTGATTCTATTTATTTGAAAAGCGAGCAAGAATTTTCGGCTTATTTTGAAAACATTAAAAATGAAGTGGAAAAACGCGGCTTAGTAATTTTTCAAACCCATGGCACAATGCGTACCTTTAGAGAAAATGATGAAGAATATAATACCGTTACTTTCCCTAAAAATGCAGAGTGTGACTTAAAGGCTTCTAAAATTTTGGGAGCACCGGTTTGCGTATTCCACCCCGGAAGCGACCTTTCAAATCCTAATGCTACACCTGAAGAGATGCGCTTTAGAGCACGTCGCGCTTTTTCAAGCATTTTACCCTTTGGTAAAGAAAACAACGTTAAAGTAGCGCTCGAAACAGTAGGCTCTAACTGGACACTAAATAATAAGCTCGACTTTTTTGGCGCTTATGATGAGTTTAGAGCATTATTTGACGACGTTAGAGATATGAACCCCGAATGTGCTGAATGGTGGGTGTGCTGTATCGATACGGGACATATAAATATGACAGGTCAGCATAATCAACCGACTCCTGCCGAATTTATAAGGCGTATGGGTGATAACGTATATTGCTTGCATCTACATGATAACGACGGCTATTTTGACGGTCACCGTATACTTTGCGGTGGCACAATCGATTGGGTTGACGTATTTAATGCGCTTAAGGAAATAAGTTATAATAATAACTTTAATTCGGAAGTTACTTTAAAGTATATAAGTGAGGACCTTATCGTACCTACTGCCGAATTTACGATAAAAACCATTAGGGATTTTATCACAAGATTTATAGATTAGGGGAGTGGCTTTAATGGAAAGAAAAATTAGTCTTGCTATTTGCGATTTTATACCAAAATATGGTTTAGAAAAAACTTTAGATATAGCAAAAGAAGTAGGCGCTGACGGTATAGATTTTGACCTTAACCGCTATAATCTTTACGGTGATAATGATTCTATTTATTTGAAATCGGATGCAGAAATTGAAGCGCACTTTAAAGCAATAAGAGAAGAAGTTGAAAAACGCGGTCTTGTGGTTTTCCAAACACACGGTACAATGCGTACCTTTATGGAAAACGATGAAGAGTACAATACGGTGGTATTCCCCAAAAATGCCGAAGGTGATTTAAAGGCTGCAAGAATTTTAGGCGCAAAATACTGTGTTTTCCATCCGGGCAGTGACCTTTCAAATCCTAATGCTACACCCGAAGAGATGCGCTTTAGAGCACGCAGAGCATTTAAAAGCATATTACCCTTTGCAAAGGAAAACGGGGTAAAGGTTGCGCTTGAAACGGTTGGCTCTAACTGGAACTTAGGTAATAAGCTTGACTTTTTTGGCGCCTACGACGAGTTTAAAGCCTTGTTCGATGATGTAAGAATGAGCGAATTCGGCGAATGGTTTGTTTGCTGTATTGATACAGGACATATAAACCTTACTGCTCAACATAACGAGCCTTCAGCCGCTGAGTTTGTAAGAAAATTAGGTAAAAATGTTGCTTGTCTTCACCTTCACGATAATTTTGGTATTGTTGACCATCACCGAGTTATAGGTGCAGGTACTACCGATTGGACTGATTTTTTTAAAGCTCTCAAAGAAGTTGGTTATGAAGGGGTTTATAATTCGGAAGCCAATTTCGGCTACATAAGCGATAATCTTATGATAGCTACCGCAGATTTTACGGTAAAAACAATTAAAAGCTTTGCTTCAAGGTATTAAAAATCAACCCGAACGTTTTTAGCGTTCGGGTGATTTTATTTTACAGGTATAATTTTAACTTTTGAAAGGTCAAGACCTGATTCTGTAACCGCAATATCCTGTATTTGCATAGTGTTGGCAGTGGTAAGACCGTCCGATTTAACAATAATATTTATACCGTCGTTACCTATAACAGCTACTACTTCTTTGAAGCCTTTTGCCTTTAAAAGAGCTTCAATATTGGCTTCTTTTTTTATAGTGTCGGCAATGGCTTCGATTTGCTTTAGTGCTGATTCCTTATCTTTGTCAGTTAAAGCTTCGCTTTTCAAAAGTTCTTTTACAGTATCGGTTGCATTTTTTAATTGCTTTTCCCTGTCAGCTTTGGCGGTGGTAAAGTAGTCTTGTTCTGTAGTCTTTGCCGCAGTTTCAACTGCATTGTCAGAGGTTGCAGATACGAAGGATGCTTCACCTAAATATTTTGTGGAGGTTGGCATATATTTGGTGTTAAGCCATACTGCCGCTATTAAGGCTATTACCATAACACCAACTGCTAATTGTCCTTTACCTAAAACCTTACTTTTTTTCATTCTAATTTCCTCCTGCTATAGATACTCTTTGAGATGTAATATTTAATGCCGCTGTAACGGTATTTTCAATTTTTTCGGCAATAAGCTCGTTGTCGCCGCCTATACATACTATCGCAACACCGCGAATTTCAGGCATCTGGGTTGTGACAAGTAGCGCTTGCTCACCGCCGTCTGCAGTTTTTACGGTTATGTAGCCCTGTTTGCTTTCACTGCTCGAGAGCTTGGTGCTCTCTTCCGATTTATCTTCCGTGGAGCCTTCCTTTATATCGGCATACTTATACCGCATACCGCTTTCTAAAGTAACTATTACTGTAACATTTTTATTTCCTGTGATTTTGGAAACTATTTTTTTAACATCGGTCTCTAACTGTTCGCGGTATTCAGTAGAAGAAATACCCATATCAAGCTCTGTGGCTTTAACTTCTTCTTTTTCTGTAAAAAGGGATGATATAAATATAAGCAAAATGCCTAGTATACCTACAATTACAAGCACTTTAGGGCTTTTGAGCTTATCCTTATACTTTGAAATTAAGCTATTCATTTATTATTTCAACCTCTCGATTGTCTAAAAGTCCCGCTAAAGCATTTATTACCTTTTGTGGCGGCTCGTCTGTAATGACAACCGCTTTAGTAATTACTATGCTACCGTCACTGGTTTTATCCGTAAAAATTGAAATTTTTTTAAAAGTTATATTTTGTTTTTTTAAGGTGTAGGAAAAAACATATTCTGCGGCCGATGTTTCTAAAGATTCGGTATCAATTTCAACGTCGGCTGGAGATAGAGCATCAAAATCAATACTTTTAAGCGGAACATTGGCGGCTGATATAATGATTATTAAAAAGACTAAACTGAAAATATATTTGATCTGCTTAGAAATATTGCCTTTAGGACAGATAATATATAAAGAGCCTATCAAAACCGAGCCTACACAAAAGCTTGTTATAAATTGTGTCATGCATGAACACTTCCCATTACTACCGAAAGCGAGATTATAAACATAGCGGCGGTCAGCAAAATTATGCCTATGAGCACCGATAATACGGTGTCGAGCGACTGCAAAAGACCTGAGATTTTTGTAAGAGAAAATTGTAAGCTTATAAAATCTGACATCCAAAGGGTTATTCGCCATAAAACAAGCTCGATTATAATAGGCAAAAATATAAGGCAACATATAACCACACCGTAAATACCTACGGTGGATTTTAAAAGCGACATTGATGCAGTAAGAGTGCCAAGTGCTTCTGACAAGACGCCGCCCGCTACCGGTACCGATGAGCCGATTATAAATTTGGCGGTTCGCATTGAAAGATTATCGGCATGCGCATTTACTACTGTTTGTATGCTTAAAATCCCTAAAAATACCGTTGTAATGAGCGAGAGCACCCACAAGGCTAATTTCTTTACTGCTTGTGAAATACCGCCACTATTCATAAACGGCGAAACACCTGCCGCAAGGCTTAGGCTTAAATATCCTCCCAAAAATGGTACTACCGCAAAATTTGAAATAAGACTAACTCCATTTGCCGCGCCCAAAAGCAGAGTGCTCATAGAAACGCTTGTAACTGCTTTGCCTGTAGCAGCGGTTATAGCGGCGAATATGGGGATAAATGCCGTCATAAAGGTGGCGCAGGCCTTCATAGCGCCTATTGAGGTATTTATTGATGCAAAGATAGGTGTTATAATTGCCCCCGCTATAGAAATTGTGGCAGCATAGGTGACCACAGAGCTTATTTCCGAATTTTGTTTTTCAAAAAGCAAGGCATTGATTATGATAATAGCCGTTATTATACCTAAAGATATAAGTGGCTTTTTAAGTCCGCTTTTTAAAAAGGTAAGAATATGCGAAAAAACATTTTCGGCTTTTATATTGTTTATCCAATTGTAGTCATTAATATCAAGACCGTTTTGATTTATGTATTCACGCACATCCTGAGGTAGCTTATCTTCTATCTCTAAAATACCGCTATTTTCTAACTGCTCTTTATAGATAGTGGTTTCTTCGGCAAAGGCGGTAGTTGTGAAAAGAATTAAAAATAAAATAATAAATAATAATTTTTTCATTTTGTAAATCCTAAAGCCGTTTCTAAGATGCTTAAAATAAGCGGAACGGAAAGAATAAAAATTGCGCATTTTCCTGTAAGCTCAGCTTTCAGTGCCAATGAATTTTGCCCTGCATCGCGGCATGCTTCGGCAACAAATGATGTTATGTATCCTATACCTAAGGCTTTAACCGCCACCTTAAAATAACTGCCGTCAATTCCGCTTTCTGCTATTTTTTCTTGTATTAGTTTCAAAGGGAAGGCTATATTTTTTAAAATTAGCGTTAGCACCGCCAGAGCAGAGCAAACAGCCAAAGCGAATGCATATTCTGTTTTATAGCCTTTAAGTATTAAGCAAAGTGCGGCAGCTACAAAAATAAAACCTAATATTTTAAAAGTATCCATACTAAAGCCCGAATAAATCCTTTACGGTATCAAAAAGCTCGGCTACCGAGTTTACAACCATTAAAAGCACCACAACAAGTCCTGCAAGGGTGGTGAGCATAGCTTGTTCTTCTCTGCCAGAGCGAATAAGTACAAGATTAAGCACCGTAACAATAATACCTATTGCCGCTATTTTAAATATAAAATCAACATCCATTTTTTAACCTCATAAAAATAAAATACAAATAAAAATGCCACCAAGTACGCCTATGCTTTTATAAAGCTTACCAAGCTCTTTTTGTTTAGTTTGAGCTTCGGCGTATTGCTTGTTTAAAAGCTCTACTGCCAGTGTGCATCGATTGTATGCGTTTTCGCGGTCAAGTAAGGGGATTTCGCGAAACATACTTTCAATTATCTCACTATCACCTTTATAAAGACCGCTATAGTCTATGGGTGTTTTAAAGCATTTACTTTTAAGTCGGTCAAGCTCGCCGTAGGATAGCCTTAGCCGTTCCTTAAACTCTAAAATACCTTTTTTAAATATTTCCAGCTTTTTACAGCGCAGTTGCAGCTCATTCGCCTTTATAAAACCTATGGTGCAGCAGACGATTATTATAAGCATAAAACCTAAAAGTTTAAATATAAGCCTCACAAAAAAGCTCCTTTGTATCCATTAGCCTTATCTTTCCACCGTGAAGTCGGGGAAGTAACGCGATTTGACTTATAGCACCGCTTCGTAGCAAAAGGTTGGTAACATTGCGGGTTTTAAGCTCGTCTATATTGCCTATGTGGGCGGTGGTTATAATGTTTACACCTGAATAAAAGCTATCGCTTACCTTTTTAAGCTCGTCTACTGTGGCAATTTCGTCAAATGCGATTATTTCGGGGAACATTGTGCGAAGCGCGATTTCTATGCCTATTGCCTTTTGCTCGGTTATTAAAACATCGGTATTACTGCCTAAATCGTTTGCGTTTTTGCCGTAGCTGTTTCCCGATATTTCGTAGCGGCTATCTATTACCGAAATCCTTAAAGGCTTACCTATGGCGCCGTTTGAAAGCTGTCTTATTAGGTCGCGCAAAATGGTAGTTTTACCGCTTCCTGGAGCCCCTGCAATTAAAATACCGCCGCCTTTGTAGTTGCGTACAATCTCATTGGCGCACCCAAAAATCTCGCGTGCAATTCTAATATTAATTGACGAAACATCCCTAAAGCCGCCGTTTTCGAAAATATTACCGCAAACTCCAGCGCGTGAGCCGTTTTTCATTACTATGTATCCGTTTTTAAGCTCGTTTTCGTGGGCGAAAACCGAATTATTGCAAAGTCTTTTAAAGCTTTCTTCTAAATCGTCCTTTGTGACAGTAAAAAGGTCTTTAGAAACAAAGAATTGGGTTTGTCCGTTTTCACGCACAAAAACGGTTTCGTTTTCAACCGTAATAGCAAGCGGCAGTCCCAATCTCATACGAATTTCGGTGGTGCCCATTTTAATTTTTTCGGGCAACCTTTCTAATATTTCACGAGTTCTTGGAGATACTGCATAAAGCACATCATAAAATCTTTTTATTTCTTGCATTTGGCTCACCTCAATAAATCTTATGAAGTGGTTGTCCTAAGTAGAACAATATTTTATAGAAATTAAGAAGTTAAGTTTATAATAAAAAAATAAAACTGTACAGAAATTTTCTGCACAGTTTTATTGCCGTCTTTAATTAAAGTGAATTTTATTTATTACTGAAAGAATAAATGCTCTATTAAAATTTTAGTGCCTAGCGCTATTAGTATTATACCTCCTGAAAGCTCGGCTTTTGATTTCCATTTGGCACCGTAAACATTACCTATTTTAACGCCCATAGCCGATAGGGTAAAGGTTATAATACCTATAAATGTTACCGCTAAATAAGCGTAGGTATTATTACCCTTTAAGTCCATTGCAAGTGAAATGCCTGCCGCTAGTGCGTCTATACTTGTGGCTACTGCCATCACGAACATAGTTTTAAATGCAAAGGAAGAGCAATCGGCTTCTTCTGTTTCTTCTGTGCGGGATTCCTTAATCATGTTAACCCCTATAGCCGCCAATAGAACAAAGGCAATATAATGGTCAACTGCTGTTACATATTTTTCGGTGGCGGTGCCTAAAAAATAGCCTATAAGTGGCATTAAAGCCTGAAATCCACCAAACCATAGTCCCGTTATCAGCATGTGCCGTTTTTTAAGCTCATATGTAGCAAGGCCTTTGCATATAGATACCGCAAAGGCATCCATTGAAAGACCTATTGCCAAAAGTAAAAGTTCTATAATTCCCATTTTTAATCACTCATACTAGTATATTTTCAGTAAGTTAAATTATATACCAATATATATGAAAAGTCAAATTAAAATGGGTTGTAGCTGTTGCCCTAGAAGCGCTTTCTCTACCGTTTCTGGTATTAGTGAAAAATTGCATATTAAAGAACTACCCTTTTTTTGTGGGTCGTCCTGACGGTAGGGAACAAAATAAATATTTTTACTGTTGTGAAGCATTCCAATATTTTTAGCGCTGGCGCCTAAAGCGTCGTTTGTAGCAATACCAAGGACTACAGGTTTATTATTGCGCAAATGAGCCTTTATTGCCATTGTAACTGCGGTATCGGTAATACCTAAAGCGTTTTTTGCAAGTGTATTGCCTGTAGCGGGAGCTACTACCAAAATATCAAGCAAGCCCTTAGGACCAATAGGCTCGGCGGTGGCAATTGTGTTTATAATTTTATTGCCAGTTATATTTTCAACCTCGTTTATTATGTCTTTTGCTTTACCGAAACGGGTGTCAGTACTGCATACCGTTTCGGATAAAATAGGTAAAATTTTAATATTCTCTTTACTTAAAACTTTTAAGGCCTCTATAGATTCCTTTATAGTACAAAAGGAGCCTGTTATAGCGTAGCCCAGGGTTATATTTTGCATAATATTCTCCTTTTAATTATAAAAGCGAATAAGCTCGCTTACGGTTTTTGCTAAAATTCTTCCTGCGGTTTTGGGGGCAACTTTACCAGGGAGTGCGGGCGCGTTTAAGGCGTTAAGACCTAAAGATTTGGCGTATTCTAAATTGAATCCGCCTTTAGAGGATAAGTCCATTAAAAGACTGCAGGGTAAATTTTTAAGGGTGTTATCGGGTAAAACCAAGGCGTCAACAGTATTGAAAATAATGTCGTACCCCAAGTAAAGCTCGGGTAATTTTTCGGTATTTATGCTACTGAATCCTAGCGCTTCCAATGCGGCAAAATCTTTGGGTTTGCGGGCGCTTACAGTAACATTTGCGCCAAGATTTTTAAGCCTATCGGCTAAAATTTTTCCTACCCTGCCGTAGCCTATAACCAAAATATTGCTCTGCCAGATTGTGAAATCGGTGTTTTCTATGGCGATTTTTATTGCACCCTCTGCAGTGGGGACGGCATTTAAAAGCGCATAGCTGTCAAGGGTGTTGTAATCTATACAGTTGCGGTTTTTAAAGTTATAATTACAGCAAAGTATTAGCTGGTCGTTTGTTTTCTTATAAATTTCTTCTAAAGGGATAACACGGTTTGTAAGCGGGGTGAATATATTTTTACCGTCACGCGTAGTGGGGACGGGAAGAATAAGTATATCGCTTAAAGTGATATCCCCTTTGTCATCAGGGTAAAGCCCTAAAGTATTAACAAAAAAGTTTTGCTTTTCAAGGTAATGCTTAACCGTTTTAAGACGAGTATCGCCGCCAATTATACAAACCTTTTTCATAAAATCACTCCCAAAAATATAAGTGCCAAAACCTTATAGAGAATTTCTTTCACTAATACAGTTTATGGCACTTATAGTTCTTTGTTACGGTATTTCTTTCAATAAATTTTCTTTAGTATTTTTTTGTGGTTCTTTTATTACTGTCTTTCTTAAATACTCTAAAATTTCACCTATTTTTTCACCCTTAAAGCCGAGTTCCAAAAGCGTTTTTCCGTCAATTTTAAGGTGACTGATTTTGTACGGTTCGTGAGACTGTAAAACCTTGTCAATTAAAGTAATATCTAAGCCTTTATATTCAAAAAATGCTTTTAAAATATCGCTGTCGCAAGTGTTCAACATTTCTTTAATATCGCGCTCGTTTTTGGGAGTGGGAAGAAGGGATAGATAATCAAATGTGCAGAAAAATTCACGCTCTTTGTTAGATGGGCGAAGTAGCATTAAAGTATCGGTACTAATACTTAAATATAGACGGATAAGCGGGTTCGTTTGACCGTTTATTTTTTCAAAATCGGGAGTTTTTGTAAGATTTAAAAAGCTTAAGCCACCCGATAAAATTAAAGCTTCAAGAACCTTAAAATTATCCCCCATAACTGCTTTTTTTAGCTCTGCAAAAATTCGCTCACAGCTTATAGTTTCTAAAAGATTAGCACATTCTAAAGCGGAGGTTAGGGTGTTTTGTTCAATAGAAAAATCCAAGGTGGAAGCAAAGCGGAAAAGCCTTAAAATTCTAAGTGCATCTTCTGAAAATCGGGTTTTGGCGTCGCCCACGGTTCGCAAAATTTTATTTTCTATATCGGCTATACCGCCGTAAAGGTCAATAAGGCCTTCACATTTGTTATAGGCTATAGCGTTAACCGTAAAATCGCGGCGGCAAAGGTCTTCAGGTAGATTTCTTACAAAATTCACACCGTCGGGGTGACGGGAATCGCTATAGCCGTTTTCTGTGCGAAAGGTGGTAACCTCAATTGGTACGGAGTCTACTATAACCGTTACGGTGCCGTGCTTTATACCTGTTGGTATTGTTTTTTCAAAAAGAGCGGTTATTTCCTTTGGAAAAGCTGAAGTAGTAATGTCAAAGTCTGTAGGGGTTTTGCCCATTAGCATATCTCTAACACAACCGCCCACAAGGTAAGCCTTATGTCCGTTGTTTATTAAAGTTTCCATAACAAAGCTTACATTTGAAGGGATTTTAAACATTTTTTAGTTTCCTTTCAAAAAATGGTTTATTTTTTACGTAAATAGTAGTATAATATATAATATTCTAAAAAAGGGAGTTTTTTCGAGTGAAACAACTGTCACTTCAGGATAAAATAATTGACAATGTTAAAAAAATTCATATGATAGGTATCGGCGGTAGCGGTATGTGTCCGCTTGCTGAAATTTTGCATACTAAAGGTTATATTTTAACAGGGTCTGACAATAATGAAAGCGACCCTTTAAAGCGTGTTAAAAATCTGGGCATAAAGGTATTTATGGGGCATAAAGGAGAAAATGTAGAAAATGCTGAGCTTGTGGTTTACTCGGCGGCTATTAGTAAGGATAACCCCGAATTATTAAGGGCAGCAGAACTAGGTATTCCTACAATGGAGAGAAGCCTGCTCTTAGGTGCGCTTACCCGCAAATACGATAATGTTATAGGTGTATGCGGTACGCACGGCAAAACCTCTGTTACATCTATGATAACACAAATTTTAATATTAAACAAGTGTGATCCTACAGCAGTTATCGGTGGTAAGCTCCCGCTTATAAATTCTAATGGTATTGCAGGCAAAAGTGAAACTATGGTTTGTGAGTCGTGCGAGTTTGTAGATACCTTTTTACAGCTTTCCCCCGATATTACGGTTTTGCTTAATATAGATAATGACCACCTTGATTACTTTAAAACTATGGAAAATCTTGTGAGTTCCTTTACTAAGTTTGTATCTTCGGGTAAGCTTTGCTATGTAAACGGTGATGATGAATTATCTGTTACTGCTTGCAATAATGCAAAGGTAGAAAAGGTTACATTTGGGTTTAATAAGTCCAACGACTATTATGCAGATAATATAGAAAAAGGCAAGTACGGTTTTTCGTTTGATGTTTATAAAAACGGCGAAAAAATTATTGATTTAGCGCTTCATATCCCCGGTCACCATAATATTTTAAACGCTTTGTCGGCTTTTGCGGTGGCTTATGATATGGGAGTGAGTGCAGACGGTATAAAAGATGCACTCGAAAAATTCACAGGGGCTGGTAGACGCTTTGAGTTTTTGGGCGAGTTTAATGGATTTTGCTTAGCAGACGACTACGCACACCACCCAACCGAGATTACTGCAACCCTTACTGCCGCTAAAAACCTTTCTTATAACAATGTTATTGCGGTGTTTCAACCCTTTACTTTTTCGCGTACAGCACTTTTAAAGGATGAATTTATTAAAGCGTTATCTATTGCGGATAAGGTTATTTTAACCCCAATAATGGGCTCGCGCGAGATTAATACTTATGGTATTTCATCCGAAGATTTAGCTAAAGGACTTAAGGATGTTTGCATTGTAGACGGTTTTTCGAATATAGCAGACAAAATAATTGAAACCGCAAAGGAAAACGATATTGTAATAACAATGGGCGGCGGCGATATTTATAAAGCGGCATATATAGTAAAGGAAAGATTAGGATGACCGAAAAATTATACGATAACGATTCGCATTTAAAAGAATTTGGCGCTACAGTAATAGAATGTTACGAAAAAGCAGACGGTTATTTTACAATTTTAGATAGAACTGCCTTTTTCCCTGAGGGTGGCGGTCAACCGTCGGACACAGGTTATTTAGACGATGTTCGTGTATATGATGTTAGAGAAAAGGACGGCGTTATTTACCATTACACCACAAAGCAATTAGAAGTGGGTAAAAAAATTACCGGAACAATAGATTTTGAGCGCCGCTTTGATTTTATGCAACAGCATACAGGCGAGCATATAATTTCGGGCATTGTTAATTCTCTTTACGGCTACAACAATGTAGGCTTTCATTTGAGTGAAACCGAAATGACTATGGACTTTGACGGAATGCTCACTCGCGAAAATTTAATAGAGATAGAAAGACAAGCAAACGAAGTAATATACCGTAATGCGAAAATCAACTGCTACTATCCCGAAAATTTAAAGGATTTAGAGTACCGTAGTAAGCTTGATTTACAAAGCGGTGTTAGAATAGTTGAAATCGAAGATTGTGACAGTTGTGCTTGCTGTGCGCCCCACGTTAACAGCGCGAGTGAGATAGGCATTATAAAGATACTTGATTTTGCCAAAAACAAGGGCGGCATTCGTATTTGGGCGGTATGCGGCAGACGCGCACTCAAAGACTACAATAATCGTTATTTTAATGATTTGGAAATTTCGGCACTACTTTGCAGCCCTCAAAACGAAATTGCCGCTGCAGTGAAAAAGCAACTTGAAAACATAGAAAGTCTTAAATACCAAATAGGTGGACTTAAAAAGCGTATTATTGAAAGTTTTGCAAAAACTTATAAAGTAGAGGGTCAAATTTCCGCCGTATTCCAAGACGGTTTTGATATTAAAGATTTACAATCTTTAGCCGATTCTTTATATAAAGAATATGGCGGTATCAGGGCGGTGTTTAGCGGAAGTGAAGGCGAATATTCATTTGCAATATGTGGCGATGCCGAAAAACTTGATGCTTGGTTTAAAGAGTTTAAGGGTAGACTTACTGTTCGCGGTGGCGGACGCAACGGAATGGTACAGGGTACTGTACAAAACACCAAAGGCGAAATATTAGGAGTTATAAATGAACTGGACTGAAATTACAATTAAGGTGCCGCAAAAGGATACCGATTTAGCTGCGGCTATCGCTAATATGACGGTACCTTACGGAATTTATATTGAAGATTATTCCGATTTGGAAGAAAAGGCAGAAGAAATAGCCCATATAAATTTAATTGACGAGCAGCTTTTGGCAAAGGACCGCACTGTATCGTTTATTCATATTTACATATCTGAATGTGATAACGCTTTAGAGTCGCTTGAATTTTTAAAAGAGCGTTTTACTGCAGAGAATATCGAATTCCAGATTGACGACAAGGGCGTTGATGATAAGGATTGGAATGAAAATTGGAAGAAGTATTTTCATACAAGTGAAATTGGCGAAAAGTTGGTTATCGTACCAAGCTGGGAGACTTATGATAATAAGGACAATAGGGTGGTTTTGAATATCGACCCAGGTGCTGCTTTCGGTACAGGTACCCATGCAACAACATCGCTTTGTTTGTCGCTTTTAGAAAATCATATAGACTCTAATACAACTATGCTTGATATAGGTACGGGTAGTGGTATTTTGAGTATTGCTTCGGTGCTTTTAGGCGCTCAAAAAGCAATCGGTGTGGATATTGATGCACAGTCAGTAAAAACCGCTAAAGAAAATGCCGAGATAAATAATATTGCCGATAAATGTGAATTTATAGTAGGCGATTTGGCTGATAAAATAAGCGGTAAATATAATGTTATTTGCGCTAATATTGTAGCGGATGTTATAATAAAACTGTTCGAGAGTGTTGAACAGTTCCTAGAAAAGGATGCGGTTTTCATAATATCGGGTATTATAGATATCAGGAAAGACGATGTTCTAGCCGCTGCAAACGATAAAGGCTTTACTGTTTTAAAGGAATGCTACAAGGATAACTGGTGTGCATTTGTATTACAAAAGAATTAACTGCAACATATAATTAGGAGTGAATATATGCTTGAATTTGAGGAATTAAGCTTACAGCTTTCAGGCAGTAAGAACGAGCTTATAGAGCTTAAATCTGCTTTAGGATACGATAGCCTTTTAAGAGAAATTGAAGAGCTTGAAGCAAAAGCAGGTGCACCTAATTTTTGGGACGATTTAGAAAACTCTCAAAAAATACTGCAAAGAACAGGTAAACTAAAAAATACTGTTGAAAGCTATGATAATTTATGCACTCTATTTGAAGATTTAGAGGTGCTAATCCAAATGGGTGATGAAGAGGGCGATTTATCGCTGATAGAAGAAATTGAAGCTAATATAAAAGAGTATGAAGAAGGTCTTGCAAGCCTGCGACTGCAAACCCTTTTAACAGGAGAATATGACAAAAACAACGCAATTTTAACCTTTCACGCGGGTGCGGGCGGTACAGAAGCTATGGACTGGGTTTCAATGCTTGTGCGTATGTATACCCGTTGGACCGAAAGGCACGGCTTTAAAACACAGATTTTAGACTTTTTAGATGGCGACGAAGCAGGCCTTAAAAGCGCTACAATTTCCATAGAAGGTGAAAACGCTTATGGTTACTTAAAGAGTGAATCGGGTGTTCACCGATTAGTGCGTGTATCTCCCTTTGATGCTTCGGGCAGACGCCATACCTCCTTCGCGTCTCTTGAAGTTATGCCCGAAATTTCGGATGATAATAACATCGAAATAAAGGAAGAAGACATTAAGATGGATGTTTTCCGTTCGTCAGGTGCAGGCGGTCAGCATATAAACAAAACCTCGTCTGCGGTACGGCTTACCCACATACCTACGGGTATTGTGGTTGCTTGCCAAAACGAGCGAAGTCAGTTCCAAAACCGTGAAAAAGCAATGAAAATGCTAAAATCAAAGCTTTTGGAAATTAAAGAACGCGAACATCTTGAAAAAATTGATGATATTAAGGGTGTTCAAAAGGAAATTGCTTGGGGTTCGCAAATACGCTCTTATGTATTTATGCCGTACACCCTTGCAAAAGACCACAGAACAGGTTTTGAATCGGGCAATATAAGTGCCGTTATGGACGGTGACCTTGACGGATTTATTAACGCATATCTCAAAGCCGCCTCGGTAGGCGAAATAAATAACACAGGAGAATAAAAAATGAAAAGAATTTTAAGTTTGGTACTAATTTTAGGGTTAATGCTTACCTGTTTCGCAGGTTGTGCTAAAAAGGAAAAAAGAGAGCTTTATAACGTTGACCTCGGTAAGTATGTTACTTTGGGCGAATATAAGGGCTTAAAGGTTGACAAAAAGTCTGACGAGTTCAAAAAAATTAGCGAAGATATAATAGCAAGCGATGTTCAAACCTACGGCTTATACGTTACCAAAAACGAAGGTAAAGTTAAAGAAGGCGATAATGTTAACATCGATTATACCGGTAAAAAGGACGGTGTTGCTTTTGAAGGCGGTACCGCACAGGCTTATAATTTGGTTATAGGCTCTGATAGCTTTATAGATGGCTTTGAAGATGGACTTATCGGTAAAGAGATAGGAAGTACCGTTGACCTTAATCTTACTTTCCCGAAAAATTACGGAAATGAAGAATTAAACGGTCAGGATGTAGTTTTCACCGTTAAAATTAACTATGTTACAACTACCGAAGCCAAAAAACCGAAGGATTATTATACATTCTTGGGCTTCTCAAAATTAGAAGATTATGAAGCTAATATTGAAGAACGCGCTATCGGTGAAAGTCTACAGCAAGCAGTATTAAACGCTTCTAAGATTAAGGATTACCCAAAAGAAGATTTAGACTTCTTGTATGGTAAATATTATGAGCAGTTTGAAAACACCCTTGTAAACAACTATCAAGCAACGGTTGAGCAGTACTTAACTTCAATCGGTCAAACTGCCGACCAGCTTAAAGAACAATTGATTACAAATCAGGTAAAGCCGATTATGGATATGCAGATGGTTTGGTATGCTATCTTTGATAAAGAAGAATTAAAGATTACTGACGAAGAGAAAGAGCAAACCATTAAGGAAATGATCGCAAGCGGCGGCGATTCAAGCGTTACCAGAGCGGATATTATTGAAGAATACGGAGAGTATTATATAGAAATGGTGCTTGTAAGCAACGAAGTATTTGACTTAGTAAAGAAAAACGCAAAGATTTCTTAAAACTTATCTACGGCGGACTTGTTGTCCGCCGAAACTTTTGAAAGGAGGGTTTTAGTTGCAGCTTAAAATACAAAACGGTGTTGTTGAACTTTCGGGTGATACGATTTTAAGCTCAGTTAATATTGAAATTAACGACCAAAGCAAAATTGCGGTTGTAGGCCGTAACGGATGTGGTAAAACCACCCTTTTAAAAACTATTGCGGGTGAATATGAAATAGCTAAGCGTGATAGCGATACCGATATGTTTTTTGCTGTTTCAGGCAAGCCAAAGGTTGGATATTTATCGCAAGTAACTTTTTCGGATTATAACAAAACGCTTTTAGAAGAAGTGCGCTCGGCTTATAGTGAGATTTTAGAATTAAAGGATGACTTAGGAAAAGCACAAGCCAAAATGGAACAAACAAATTTGGAAGAGGATATCAAAAATTACACTAATTTACTTGATACCTTTACTAATTTAGGAGGTTTTTATTTTGAGCGCGAATATGAAAACGCTATAAAAAAATTTGGCTTTGCCGACAGTAAAAACAGTCCTTTGAGTGAATTTTCGGGTGGGCAACAAACCAAAATCGCTTTTTTAAAGCTTTTATTATCTAAGCCTGATATTCTGCTTTTGGATGAGCCTACAAACCATTTAGATATTGAAGCTACTGAATGGCTTGAAGAGTACCTTAAAAATTACAAAAAGGCGTTTTTAGTGGTATCGCACGACCGCATGTTTTTAGATAATACAGTAAATACCGTTTATGAAATAGAGTACGGTAAAACCTATAAATATAACGGCAATTATTCACAGTTTGTGAAAGAAAAAGCGGTACTTAAAGAGCAACAGCAAAAGAAATATATTGCGCAGCAAAAGGAAATAGGGCATTTGGAAGATTTGGCAGAGCGTTTTAGGTACAAGGCTACCAAAGCGGCTATGGTGCAAAGCAAATTAAAGCAGATTGACCGAATGGATGAACTTTTTGAGCCTCAACGGGATAACCTTAAAACCTTTCATGCTGATTTCGAGCCTTACGATATTGGTGTGAAGGATGTTTTATCGGTTGCCGATTTAGCCGTAGGCTACGATAGTGTTTTGTCACGCGTTAATTTAGAAGTAAAGCGTGGGGATAAAGTAGGTATTATAGGCGGTAACGGGCTTGGCAAATCTACATTTATTAAAACCCTTATGGGACACGTAAAAGCTCTTTCGGGTGACTATAAATTCGGCCCGCGTGTTAGTATAGGGTATTTTGATCAGCAAATGGCGCAGTATTCGTCTTCTGACACTGTTTTAGAAGACTTTTTACGTGCATTCCCACATTCTACAGAGTTTGAAGCACGCTCTGCTTTAGGTGCCTTTCTTTTTAGCGGTGACGATGTTTTTAAAACTGTTAATATGCTCTCAGGTGGGGAACGGGTAAGACTTGCGCTTTGTAAAATATTTAGAAAAAAACCCAACTTTTTAATTTTGGACGAGCCTACAAATCACCTTGATATTGTGGGCAAGGAAACACTTGAATATATTTTGAAAAATTTTTCAGGTACGGTTATTTTTGTATCGCACGATAGATATTTTATAAAAGAAATATCTACTTCTCTTTTAGATTTTAAAAAAGGTGAAACGGCTTATTACCGTTTTGGTTACGAAGAATATTTATTGAAAGCTAAAACTGAAATTGTTATAAAGGCTGAAAATGAAGAAAAACCAAAGGAAAAGAAAACCTTTACAACACCATTAAAAGAAAAAGCAAAAAGAGAACGTGCAATAAAGAAAAAAGAAGAGCAAATTGCCAACTTGGAACAAAAGGTCAGCGAGCTTGAAGCCCAACTTGAGTGTGACGAAAATCTTTCGGATTATGTAAAATTATCCGAAATTACCGAGCAACTAAATTCGGCACAAGAAGAACTTTTAGTCGCTTATGAAGAATGGGAAAAACTTTAAAAATAAAAGCAGATTTTCTAATTACTAGAAAATCTGCTTTATTTATTTGTAGAAAATATTTAGTTTTACTATTTGCTAGCTTCTATAACCTTAGCTGCTATTTGTGCAGGAACTTCTTCGTATCTTTCAAGTTCTAGCGTGAAGGTTGCGGTTCCTTGGGTAATAGAACGCATAGCGGTAGAGAAGTCTGACATTTCGGCAATGGGTACTTCGCCTATGATTTCCTGCATTTTGTTGTCAGCCGGATTCATACCTATAATTCTGCCGCGGCGTTTGTTAATATCGCCAATAACGTCGCCAAGCATTTCATCGGGAACTAATACTTTAAGGGTGCCTATAGGCTCTAAAAGTACGGGAGATGCTTGAGGTATACCTTCTTTATAAGCAATGCTTGCTGCCATTTTGAAGGACATTTCGGAAGAATCTACAGGGTGGTAGGAACCGTCATAAAGTGTTGCCTTCAGTCCTACCATTGGGTAACCCGCCAAAACACCGCTAACGGCTGAATCGCGGAGCCCCTTTTCTACTGCGGGGAAGAAGTTTTTAGGAACGGCACCGCCGAACACTTCTTCACAGAATACTAATTCTTCGCTGTCGCAAGGCTCAAACTTAATCCAAACATCACCAAACTGACCATGACCGCCCGATTGCTTTTTGTGTCTGCCCTGTACCTTAACAGGCTTGCGGATAGTTTCGCGGTATGCAATTTTGGGTTGTTTAAGCTCTGCTTCGGCACCGAATTTACTCTTTAGGCGGGAAATTATAACATCAATATGCTGTTCACCTAAAGCCGAGAGTATAAGCTCTTTGGTTTCCTTATCGGTATGAACCGAAATGGTGGGGTCTTCTTCAGCCATACGGTTGAATGCACCCGATATTTTTTCTTCGTCACCCTTAGCTTTGGGATAAACCGCAACAGATAGGGTGGGGTGCGGGAAGTTGATTTTTGCAATGGCAATTTCACCCTTTTGTGAGAGAGTATCGCCTGTAATAACGTTACCAAGCTTTGCTACTGCTCCAATATCACCTGCGGTAATAGCGGTTGCATCTTCTTGTTTAGCGCCTTTAAGCCACATAATCTTAGAAATACGCTCACTGTTCTTTGTGCGGTTATTAATAAGCTGAATATCGTTTTTAACAGTGCC
Organism: Clostridia bacterium; assembly: GCA_017403265.1. Taxonomy (GTDB): domain Bacteria; phylum Bacillota; class Clostridia; order Oscillospirales; family Acutalibacteraceae; genus UBA737. Next base: position 2,084 of record JAFQOJ010000017.1, on the reverse strand, counting down.
TGATAAAACCTTGAAATATGAAAGCTTACCAACAAACGGGTCGGCAATTGTTTTGAATACGCAAAGAGCAGTTTCGCCCGATGCATCAAATGCACAATCTTCGCCGCCTGCGTTGGTGTATGTGCAGTCGGAAGTAGAGGGTAGAATCTTGAGAAGATTATCTACCATCATAGGTACAGCATCACCTGTTTGCTGAATACCGCAATAAACAGGGCAGATATCTCCACTCTTAACGCCTAAGCCTAAGCCGTGTATAATTTCTTCAGGTGTAAATTCTTCACCCGCGAAGTATTTTTCCATTAAAGCTTCGTCTGTAGTAGCGATAGCTTCCAAAAGCATACTTCTCATATTGTCTATTTCTTCGCTTACGGGCATACGCATTTCTTTAATTTCTAAACCCTCGCAAGCGTAGGCTTTATTGTCAATAAGGTTTATGTAGCATTTAACCTGTTCGTTTTCAATATATGGAACAACAACAGGGCAAATTATAGCGCCGTATTGACCTGCTAATGCTGAAAGCACGCGATAGAAGTGAGCGTGTGTAGAATTAAGCTTACCTACAAAAAATGCAACACTTTTATTTAAAGCGCGAGCCTTTTCAAAGCATTGTTTAGCACCTACGGTAAGACCGGATTTACCCGAAATTGTAATAATAGCGCTATCTGCTGCTTGTAAAGCTTCGTGAACACCAGCTGCAAAGTCAAAAAGACCGGGAGCATCTATAATATTAAGTTTACTATCATTTATTTCAAGTGAGTAAACCGAAGTTGAAACGGAAGTTTTTCTCTTCTTTTCTTCGGCATCAAAGTCCATAACTGTTGTACTGTCGCTAATCTTACCTATACGGTCAGTAGCCTTTCCGTAAAATAAAATAGCGTCAGCCAAGGTTGTTTTGCCTGAACCGCCGTGGCCTAACAGGGCTACGTTGCGTACGGCATTTTGTGAATAATCTTTCAAATCGATGCACTCCTTTAAGTGAATATCTTTACAAAATCTAGTATATCATATTGTTTTAGTAAATACAACCAAAAATTTTAAAAAACTTTAAATAAAATTATTTAAATCTTCTAAATATGTGCATTTTGCAATAAATTCAGTTGTTTTATTTATTCAAAAGTTAAAATATAGTATTAAATAATTACAAAATGTAAATTTTGTCTCTAACTTACGGCTTAAAAAATTACAAAGCTGAAATAATTTGTAACTGAATTGTTTTTGGTATTTTAGTAGCTTTATGTGTATAATGATTATATAAACTAAAGGAGGCGGTAATATGCGTAAAAATGTTATATTTTCACTTGTGCTTGTATTATGCGTTGTAGCACTTGCTTTTGCCTGCGCTAAAACCGATGCTCCTAAAGTTCAAACTGCAGAAATTCAAAAGGGCGATGTGCTTACTGTTTCTCAAGGCGCAGATACCGCTGATAAAGTTTTAGAAGCACGTTTTCTTAATATGCTTAACCATAATTTTGTTTATGACGATGCATTTTATGATGATGCTTCTTTGGTGAACTATTCTATGCTCGCTTTATTAGATAAGGCTGACGGCTCTTTCTTAGACCAAGTTGTTTTATCTGACTATATTTTCAATATGTATGGCAAAAGGTATAACGAATTTGATTTCTTGGGTGAAGATTTACCAGAAAAGCAAGGTTATGTTTATATTGTCCCAAGGGGATATAACACATATAGACACGAAATTGTAAGTGTTACTGATAATAACGACGGTAGCTTTACCGTAATTACTAATATTGAAATTTTGGGTGCTGACAACACAGTAGAAAATTTGAAATGCGAAACCTTGTTTTTAAAAGCAGAAGATTCGGCTTTCGGTTTCAATATGCTTTACAGTGATATAATTGAAGTAACGGGCACAGAGATTGACTGTTAATTATTTAAAACAAAACACAGGCTTAATCACAACTTGGTGATTAAGCCTGTTTATTTGGTGTCTTTAGACGTGGAAATAAACCCCCAGTTCTACTGGGGGAGAAAAAACGAGCGAAGCTACAATAAAAAGCGGCGAGGCGAGTGCCAAGCCGCAAAGAGCTGTTGGAAAGAATTAAACCTCCAAGTATAATGGT